>NZ_JBHVJC010000013.1:0-207121 GCF_042799315.1 Streptomyces sp. NPDC057702
TGGGTGTTCCACTGCATCGCGACCTCAAGCGAGAGCAGCCGCTCCTTGTCCTCGGCCTCGATGTCGATGACCGTGGGATGCACCAGCTCGCCCTTACGCGAGTTCAGGTACTTCACGAAGTCGACAATGCCACCCTCGTAGCGGTACGTGACCGTCCGCGCGGCCGACTCCCCCGTGTCGGCGGTCGGGTCGTCCGCGCCGACAGTGGCCTTCGCGGACGCGCGCTCGTCCGTGAGCGACAGGGTGAGGCCCTTGTTGAGGAAGGCCATCTCCTGGAAGCGGCGCGAGAGCGTCTCGAAGGAGTACTCGGTCGTCTCGAAGATGTCGCCGTCGGCCCAGAACGTCAGCGAGGTGCCCGTCTCGGCGACCCGCTCGTGCCGCTGGACCCCCGTGGTCGGCACGCCCTTCGCGTACTCCTGACTCCAGCGGTGTCCGTCGTAGCGCACCTCCGCCTCCACCCGGGTCGAGAGCGCGTTGACCACCGACATGCCCACGCCGTGCAGACCGCCGGAGACGGCGTAGCCGCCGCCACCGAACTTGCCGCCCGCGTGCAGCACCGTCAACACCACCTCCAGCGCCGGCCTGCCCTGGGAGGCGACGACGTCGACCGGGATGCCCCGCCCGTTGTCGACGACGCGCACGCCGCCGTCGCCCAGGATCGTCACGTCGATACGGTCCGCGTGCCCAGCCAGCGCCTCGTCGACGGAGTTGTCGACGATCTCGTAGACCAGGTGGTGCAGCCCCCGCTCGCCGGTCGAGCCGATGTACATGCCAGGCCGCTTGCGGACCGCGTCCAGGCCCTCCAGAACCTGGATGTCACCACCGGTGTAGGACGCGTCTCCCACGTGGCCCGTGGTGGGCGCGGTAGGGACGGCGTCGGCCGAGGAGTCGGAGGGAAAGCCGGGATCGGTCACGGGGTGCTCTCTTTTCTGGCACGACGAACCGGGCCCCCACCCGGCGGGCGGGAACGGGGCGGCGTCGGACGGAGGGATCGGCGACAGGGCCCGACCAGCCGGCCGGACCTGCTCCGCAAGGTTCACCACAGAATCGAGAAACAGGTTTAGCACACTCCGAGGCGGCATCACATACAGCCCCGCAGGCCATCTAGACAGCCCCCCGAAGGGCGATCAACTCCAGAGGCGATCCCCCCTACACGCGCACCACTCAAGCGACTCAGATCGCCACACAGGGATTCTCGTGCGCGGCGTCGAGACCCGTGGAAACAGGGACCCGGGCGCGGGCCGGAATCGCTCCGTAGAGCCCCTCCGAGCGGGCCACGACGGCACGGGACACCCGCTCGGACCCCATCCCACCCACCACCTCGGGCGGGGGCGCTCACAGCGCGGCGCCGCCGGTCCGGGACCGGCGGCGCCAGGAGCGTCGGCGAGAGCGCGGCGCGGGGCGGGGCGGGAGCCGCCCGGCGCGCCGGCACGGGGCGCGCCTCTACAACACCGGCAGCAGGTTGCGCAGTTCGAAGGCGGTGACCTCGGAGCGGTACTCCTCCCACTCCTGCTTCTTGTTGCGCAGGAAGAAGTCGAAGACGTGCTCGCCGAGCGTCTCGGCGACCAGTTCGCTGCGCTCCATCAGGGCGATCGCCTCGCCCAGGTTCTGCGGCAGCGGCTCGATGCCCATCGCGCGCCGCTCGGAGTCGGACAGGGCCCACACGTCGTCGTCGGCGCCGGCGGGCAGCTCGTACCCCTCCTCGATGCCCTTGAGGCCGGCGGCGAGGAGGACCGCGTAGGTCAGGTAGGGGTTGGCGCCGGAGTCGATGGAGCGGACCTCGACCCGGGTGGAGCCGGTCTTGCCGGGCTTGTACATCGGCACGCGGATGAGCGCGGAGCGGTTGTTGTGGCCCCAGCAGATGTACGAGGGGGCCTCGCCGCCCGCGCCGGCGGTGCGCTGGGAGCCGCCCCAGATCCGCTTGTAGGAGTTGACCCACTGGTTGGTGACGGCCGAGGTCTCCGCCGCGTGCCGGAGCAGGCCGGCGATGAAGGAGCGGCCCACCTTGGAGAGTTGGTACTCGGCGCCCGACTCGTGGAAGGCGTTGCGGTCGCCCTCGAAGAGGGACAGGTGGGTGTGCATGCCCGAGCCGGGGTACTCCGAGAACGGCTTGGGCATGAACGTGGCCTGCACACCCTGTTCCAGCGCGACCTGCTTCATGACCAGCCGGAAGGTCATGACGTTGTCGGCCGTGGAGAGCGCGTCGGCGTAGCGCAGGTCGATCTCCTGCTGACCCGGCGCGCCCTCGTGGTGGGAGAACTCGACCGAGATGCCCATGTTCTCCAGCATCGTGATGGCCTGCCGGCGGAAGTCCATGCCGACGTTCTGCGGGGTGTGGTCGAAGTAGCCGGAGGAGTCGGCGGGCACCGGTCGGGTGCCGTCCACGGGCTTGTTCTTGAGCAGGAAGAACTCGATCTCGGGGTGGGTGTAGAAGGTGAAGCCGAGGTCGGAGGTCCGGGCGAGGATGCGCTTGAGGACATAGCGGGGGTCGGCGTAGGAGGGGGAGCCGTCCGGCATGAGGATGTCGCAGAACATGCGCGCGGTGCCGGGGGCCTCGGCCCGCCAGGGCAGGATCTGGAAGGTGGCCGGATCCGGCTTCGCGATCATGTCGGACTCGTAGACCCGGGCGAAGCCCTCGATGGCGGAGCCGTCGAAGCCGATGCCCTCGTCAAACGCCTGCTCCAGCTCGGCGGGAGCCACTGCGACGGACTTGAGGAAGCCGAGCACATCGGTGAACCACAGCCGTACGAAGCGGATGTCGCGCTCTTCGAGCGTACGGAGCACGAACTCCTGCTGCTTATCCATAGTCCCTATCCTCGCAGGTCAGACGGCTGCTCTGGGGTGCTTGGCAGATCCGGTGACACCTCAGTATCACGCCACCGGGTTTCCGTTGAGTTTCGCATCCGTGCCGGCGCTTCGCGTCAGCGCGTACGCGTTCCCCGCGCCTGGTGTCCGCCCCGCGCCCGCCTCGCGCCGTGCCGAGTGCGCGCCGGGCTCTCGCCGTGTCCGCGCCGCGCTCGCGGCGCGCCGACACCGCGTTCACGACCGGTTGTGCGGCCCCGGTGGCGCGTCGGGCGTCGATGTCCGGCGCCGCGCGGGTGCTGGCGGAACTCTTCCGGTCCCAGCCCTTCCCTGCGTGAGGTGACGTGTGAAATTTTACATGGCACACGCCGCGTACGTGCTCATGACATGACGCGCCGTCGTTCCGTTCCGTGCGCGCCGCGCGCGGCACCACTCCACCCCCACGGGAGGCATCCGCATGAGAAGGACCCCGGTGCGTCGACGCACCGGCCCCCTGGCGGCCCTGGCCATATCCCTGTGCCTGGGCGGCGGCCTGCTCGCCGCCCCCAGCCAGGCCGCCCCCGCCGCACCCCCCACCCGCGACACCCCCGCCTCCAGCTCCCCGCACGCCCCGGACGGTGCGGGGCCACTCGGGCCGGGGCCCTCCGCCGCGCGCCCCGTCGAGGCCGAGCACGTGGGCGACGCGCGCAGCCCGCTCGCGCTGCGCCCGCCGCTGTCGGCCGACAAGGACGCGCTACGGCAGGACTACGACACGCCCGCCACGCTCTCCCCCGAGCAACGTCGCCCCTCGGCGCGCGGAGCGGCGCGCGCGGCGTGCGACGTCGGCGACTTCACCGGCAACACCGGCGCAGCGCTGGTGGAGAAGGTCAAGGGCGCGGCCACGGAGTGCGTCAACACGCTGTTCAACCTCACCGGCGCCGACGCGCGCGGCGCCTTCCGCGAGGAGCAGATGGTCACGGTGGCCGACGCGCTGCGCGCCGGCTCGGCCGACTACCCCGGCGACGGCTCGACCGGCATGCCCCAGCTCGTGCTGTTCCTGCGCGCCGGCTACTTCGTGCACTGGTACCACCAGGACGACGTCGGCGCGTACGGACCGGCGCTGCGCTCCGCCATCCAGGGCGGCCTGGACGCGTTCTTCGCCTCCTCGCACGCGGGCGACGTGACCGACGCCAACGGCGAGACGCTGGCCGAGGCCGTCATCCTCATCGACAGCGCCGAGGAGAACGCCCGCTACCTGCCCGTGGTCAAGCGGCTGCTGACGGCCTACGACACCTCGTACGACGACTCGTGGTGGATGCTGAGCGCGGTCAACAACGTGTACACGGTGCTCTTTCGGGGCCACCAAGTGCCGGAGTTCGTCAGCGCGGTCGAGCGGGACCCGAGCGTGCTGCGGACGCTGTCGGACTTCGCCGGCGAACACCTGGACCTGCTCGGCGGCGAGCGGAGCTACCTGACCTCCAACGCCGGGCGCGAGCTCGGCCGCTTCCTCCAGCACGCCTCGCTGCGTTCCGAGGTGGCGCCGCTGGCCAAAGAGCTGCTCCGGCGCAGCGAGATCACCGGCCGCACCGCGCCGCTGTGGGTGGGGGTCGCGGAGATGACCGCCGCCTACGACGCGGCCAACTGCGCCACGTACGGCACCTGCGACCTGCCCGGGCGACTGACCGAGGCGGCGCTGCCGGTCCGGCACACGTGCGGGCCGAGCATCACCATCCGCGCGCAGGAGATCACCCCGGCGCAGTTGGACGCCACCTGCGCCAGCCTGTCCGGGCAGGACGCGTTCTTCCACGACATCGCCCGGGACAGCGGCCCGGTGGCCGACGACCGCAACGAGACCATCGAGGTCACCGCCTTCGACTCCAGCACCGACTACCAGACCTACGCCGGCGCGATCTTCGGGATCGACACCAACAACGGCGGCATGTACCTGGAGGGCGACCCGTCGAAGGTGGGCAACCAGCCGAGGTTCATCGCCTACGAGGCGGAGTGGCAGCGGCCGGAGTTCGCCATCTGGAACCTCAACCACGAGTACACGCACTACCTCGACGGCCGGTTCACCATGCACGGCGACTTCACGGACGGCGTGAGCACGCCGACCGTATGGTGGATCGAGGGCTTCGCCGAGTACGTCTCGTACTCCTACCGCGACCTGCCCTACCAGGAGGCCGCCGCCGAGGCCGGCAAGCACACCTACCCGCTGAGCACGCTCTTCGACACGACGTACGAGAACGCCGACACCACCCGCGTCTACCGCTGGGGCTACCTGGCCGTGCGATACCTGCTGGAGCGGCACCGTGGCGACGTGGACACCGTGCTCGGGCACTACCGCGCCGGTGACTGGCAGGCCGCGCGCCAGCACCTCACGGAGACCATCGGCAACCGCTACGACGCCGACTGGGACGCCTGGTTGACCGAGTGCGCGGCCGGCGGCTGCACCAGGACGACCTGACGCACACCCCACGCAGCCGGCCCACCCGGTCGGCCCCGTGGCCACGCGCCGCCGCCCCCGACCCGGCCCCCACCGGGCCGGGGGTGGTGGCCTCTCGCGCGTCCGCTTCCGCCCCGCGCGCCCATCGGGCGGGGCGGGCCTCGCACATGGCCCGCCGGGCGGTGGGCCAGATGGCTTGGTGAAATGTGAAGTTATACTCTCCGTGCCGAACCTAGGACGGAGGCCCACGTGGCTGACCTGCGGCAACGCAACCTGATCTTGGTCCAGGAGCGGCTGCGCGACCAGGTGGCGAACGCCCTGCGCGCCGCCATGATCGCTGGCGAACTCGAGGCCGGAACCGTCTACTCCGCCCCCGCGCTCGCCGCCGAACTCGGCGTCTCCGCGACGCCGGTCCGCGAGGCCATGCTCGCCCTCGCCCGCGAGGGGATGGTGGAGCCGGTGCGCAACAAGGGCTTTCGCATCACCGAGCTCTCCGATCGCGATCTGGACGAGTACAACGAGATCCGCGAGCTCATCGAGGTGCCCACGATCGGGCGGGTGACCCGCACGGTCTCCGTGGAGGACCTGGAGTCGATGCGCCCGGTGGCCCAGGAGATCGTGGCCGCGGCCAACCGTCACGACCTCATCGGCTATCTGGAGGCGGACCGTCGCTTCCATCTCCAACTCGTCGGCCTGGCCGGCAACGCCCGTCTGGTGGAGGTCGTCGGCGACCTGCGCAAACGAGCCCGCCTGTTCGGCCTGGCCCGGCTGGACCGCAACGGCGAACTGGCCGCCTCGGCCGAGGAGCACCTGGAGCTGCTCGACCTGATGATCGCCGGCGACGCCGAGGGCGCCCAGGAGTGCATGCGCCGCCATCTGGGCCACGTGCGCTCCCTGTGGTCCACGCCGCCCAAGGGAGAGGACTGACGTCCGACGTTGGGGGCCGGGCCCGGGTGACAGCCGGCCTCCCGAACGGGTTCGCGTGCCGCCGCCGACGTCGCGGGCGGGTTCGCGCGGATGTGGGCCGGGCTCGGCGGGGCCGGGTGTAGCGGGGCCAGGCTCGGCGGGGCCGGGTGTAGCGGGGCCGGGCTTGGCGGGTCCGAGTTCAGCGGGGCCGGGCTCGGCGGGACCGGGCGCGGGGCCGGCGCCGGGGGCGCCACCCCTGACAGAGATACCCCTCGGGGGTAAGCTGGCCCGCGATGACCGCCCGGACGCGTACGGTGCCGAGCCGCCAGCGACGCGGCACCGCTCGGGGTGCCCGGCTGCTGTTGCTCGCCGCCCTGCTGTTCGGCATCGTGACCATGCACACGCTCGGCCACCCCACGGAACACGGTGGTTCGAGCGCCCACGCGGCCTTCGGCCAGGCCCCGGCCCATCCGCCGGCCGCCCCGGAAGCGCCACCCGCCCATCCGCCGGCCGCACAGGCGCTGACGGGCCATCCACCGCCGGGCCCACCGCCCCACGCCCGTCCGGCGCTGAAGGTCGCGGCGGCCCACTCCGCCACCGCGCCCCGCCACGGCGCCGCGTGGCCGCACGCCCTGCGCCACGATGTCGCGCGGCCGAACGTCGCCCCGGCGTCGGGGCCCTTCGCGGTGTCGGGGTCCTTCGCGGTGGGAGCCACCGCACGGCCGACGCCGGCCGCGAACCCGGCACCCGCCGCGACGCCCGACTCCGTCGCCACGCCGGGGGCCGACGTCAAGCCGGACGCCGCCGCGCGGGCCGCCTCCCCCGCGACGCCGGGAGCTGCCGCCGATCCGCACGTCGACGCGAGGTCGGGGGCCTTTGCCAGGCCGGGGAACCCCACCGCACCACACACCCTCCCCGCACCACGGGGCCTCCCCGCACCACACACCCTGCCGGTGTCACACACCCTCCCCGCACCACACGCCCTGCCGGTGTCACGGACGCTCCCCGCGCCGCACCCCCTCCCCACACCGCGGAGCGTCGCCGGGCCGGGCGGTGGGCACGGGGCGGCTGTCGGTGACGCCGCTCCGCGCCGGCTCTCCGCTCCCGGGCACGGCGGTCTGGACCCGCTGTCCGTCTGTCTCGCCGTGCTCGTGGCGTGGTCCGTCGTCCTTCTGCTCAGCGCCGCCGCACGGCGCCGGGCGCCGGCCGGCGCCGCCTGGCTGGGCACCGCGCTCACCCACCCGCTACGCCCCGCGCCCCCGCCCCACCCCGCGCCGCTGACGCACTCCGTGGTGCTGCGCCTGTAGGACGGCCCGCGCCGCTCCCGCCCCCCCTGTGGTGCCCGCACCCGACCCACTCGGCTCCCACGCACGCGTGGTGGCCGGGCGTCGCGTGGTGCCCGCGAGCGGCGACCGCGCCCACCCTTACGCATCGACACCGATCCGAGGTGTATCTCGTCATGCGCACCACCACCCGGCGCGCCCTGCTGGCCGCCACCACCGCGCTGGCCGGCGGCGGCCTGCTCGCCGCCTGCTCGTCCGACTCCGACCCGAGGTCCGGCTCCCCCGCGAGCTCTCCCGGCGGCCACGGCGGGGACGCCGCCCCCGGCGACTACGTCACCCCGAACGACCCGGCGGTCGCCGCCGCCGAGCGCCGGCGACGCCCCGGCCCGGCCCGCGAGGTCCGCCTGACCGCCGCCCGCGCCCGGCTCGACCTGGGCGGCGGCGTACAGGTCAGCTCGTGGGCGTACGACGGCCACCTGCCCGGGCGGGAGGTGCGGATCAGCGCGGGCGAGACGCTCGCCCTCACGCTGGCCAACCACCTGCCGCAGACGACGTCGACGCACTGGCACGGTCTCGCGCTGCGCAACGACATGGACGGCGTCCCGGGCCTGACCCAGCGCGCGGTACGGGCCGGCGGGTCGTTCGCCTACCGGTTCGCGGTGCCGCACCCCGGCACGTACTGGTTCCACCCGCACTCGGGCGTACAGCAGGACCGCGGCCTGTACGCACCGCTGATCGTCGAGGACCCCAGGGAGCCGCTCTCCTACGACAGGGAGTGGGTCGTCGTGCTCGACGACTGGGTGGACGGCGTCCAGGGCAGTACGCCCGACGCGGTACTGGCCGAGCTCAGCTCCGGCATGGGCCACGACGCCCCGGGCGGCGACGGCACGAGCGCCCCCACGGACCACAGCGGCACGGACCACGGCGGCACGGACCACGGCGGCATGGACCACGGGGACATGGGTGGCGAGGCCAGCCCCTCCCCCGGCGGCGGGATGGACCACGGCGCGCACGGCGCCTTCGCCACGAACCCCGGGCCCGGCGCCGCGTCCTCGGGACCGGCCCGCTCCGGGCCGCCCCGGATGATGATGGGCGCGACCAGCAGGCTCCTGGGCGGCGACGCGGGCGACGTGGCGTACCCGTACTACCTGGCCAACGGTCGCACCGCGAAGGACCCGCGCACGTTCACGGCCCGCCCCGGTGACCGGGTGCGCATCCGGCTGATCAACGCGGGCGGGGACACGGCCTTCCGGGTCGCGCTCGGCGGGCACCGGATGACCGTCACGCACACCGACGGCTTCCCCGTCGAGCACGCGCGCACCGACGCGCTGCTGCTCGGCATGGGCGAGCGCTACGACGTGCTGGTGACGGTGGGCGACGGGGTCTTCCCGCTGACCGCGGTCGCCGAGGGCAAGCGCGCCACGGCCCTGACCGTGCTGCGGACCGGCCGTGGCGCGGCGCCGGCCGCCGGCGCCCGTCCCCGGGAGCTGGAGGGCCGCCTGCTCACCGCCTCGGACCTGCGCGCCGCCGAGTCCGTACGGCTGTCGCCCCGCGCGCCGGACCGTACGCTGCGGCTGCGGCTGACGGGTTCCATGGCGCGCTACGACTGGGCGATCAACGGCCGGCGCTACGACCCGGGGCACCGCGAGCCGGTGCGGGCGGGCGAGCGCGTACGGCTGTCGTTCGTGAACGACACGACGATGTGGCACCCGATGCACCTGCACGGACACACCTTCGCGCTGGCCACGCGCGCGGGCGCGGGGCGGCGGGCGGCACCGGGCACGGGCGCGCGCAAGGACACCGTCATCGTGCTGCCCGGCCGGCGCGTCGAGGTGGACTTCGACGCGGACAACCCGGGCCTGTGGATGCTGCACTGCCACAACGTCTACCACGCGGAGTCGGGCATGATGTCGGTCCTCGGCTACCGCCGGTAGCCGCCGCCCACCCGCCGGCCCCTCGGCCGGCCCAGCGCCGCGTCCCGGGCCCGCTCCCGGGCGCGACGCCGGGCAGTGCACCGGCCGCCACCGTGTGGCCGCCCTCACCACCCCATCGCGTCAAACAGACGATTACACTGGCCGACGTGCCTCAACTTCGCCTCGCTCTGAACCAGATCGACCCCACCGTCGGTGACCTCGCGGCCAACGCGGAGACGGTCGTCCAATGGACCCGGCACGCCGCCGAACAAGGTGCCCACCTGGTGGCGTTCCCCGAGATGGCGCTGACCGGCTACCCCGTCGAGGACCTGGCGCTGCGCGCCTCCTTCGTCGAGGCGTCCCGCGCCGCGCTGACCGCGCTCGCCGCCCGACTCGGGGCCGAGGGGTTCGGCGAACTGCCCGTGATCGTCGGCTACCTGGACCGCAGCGACAAGGAGCAGCCGCGCTACGGCCAGCCCGCGGGTGCCCCGCGCAACGCCGCCGCCGTGCTGCACCGTGGCCAGGTGGCGCTCACCTTCGCCAAGCACCACCTGCCGAACTACGGCGTCTTCGACGAGTTCCGCTACTTCGTGCCCGGCGAGACGCTGCCGGTCATCCGTGTCCACGGCATCGATGTCGCCCTCGCCATCTGCGAGGACCTGTGGCAGGAGGGTGGCCGGGTGCCCGCCGCCCGCTCGGCCGGCGCCGGTCTGCTGGTCTCCATCAACGCCTCCCCGTACGAGCGCGAGAAGGACGACACCCGCCTTGACCTGGTGCGCAAGCGGGCCCAGGAGGCGGGTTGCACCACCGCCTACCTCGCGATGATCGGCGGCCAGGACGAGCTGGTCTTCGACGGCGACTCGATCGTGGTCGACCGGGCGGGCGAGGTGATCGCGCGGGCCCCGCAGTTCGCCGAGGGCTGCGTCCTGGTCGACCTGGACCTGCCGGCCGCCGCGCCGGAGCCGCCGTCGGGCGTGGTGGACGACGGGCTGCGCGTCGACCACGTCACGCTCAGCCAGGAGCCGGTGCCGGCCTACGCGGTGGAGCTGCCGGGCGGCGAGGCCGAGCGGCTCGGCGACGACGAGGAGGTCTACACCGCGCTGGTGGTGGGCCTGCGCGCGTACGTCGCCAAGAACGGCTTCCGCAGCGTGCTCATCGGCCTCTCGGGGGGCATCGACTCGGCGCTGGTGGCGGCCCTCGCGTGCGACGCGCTCGGCGCGCGCAACGTGTACGGCGTGTCCATGCCCTCGAAGTACTCCTCGGGCCACTCCAAGGAGGACGCCGCCGAACTCGCCAGGCGCACCGGCCTCAACTTCCGCACGGCGCCGATCGTGCCGATGTTCGACGCGTACATGGGCTCGCTGGACCTGACCGGGCTGGCCGAGGAGAACCTCCAGGCCCGGCTGCGCGGCACGCTGCTGATGGCGCTGTCCAACCAGGAGGGCCACATCGTGCTGGCCCCCGGCAACAAGTCGGAGCTGGCCTGCGGGTACTCCACGCTCTACGGCGACTCCGTGGGCGCGTACGGCCCGATCAAGGACCTGTACAAGTCGGGCGTCTTCCAGCTGGCCCGGTGGCGCAACCAGGCGGCCACCGACCGGGGCCAGACCCCGCCGATCCCGGAGAACTCGATCACCAAGCCCCCCAGCGCCGAACTGCGCCCGGGCCAGGTCGACGCCGACTCCCTGCCCGACTACGCGATCCTCGACCAGATCCTGGAGCGCTACGTCGACCGCGACCAGGGCAGCGCCGAGATCGTCGCGGCCGGCTTCGAGCCCGAGACGGTGACCCGGGTGCTGCGCATGGTGGACGCGGCGGAGTACAAGCGCCGCCAGTACCCGCCGGGCACCAAGATCTCCGCCAAGGGCTTCGGCAAGGACCGCCGCCTGCCCATCACCAACCGCTGGCGCGAGTCGGGCTGAGCGCCACCGCCGGTCGCCACGCGGCGACCGGCGGCGCGCGGGGCGGCGTCGGGTCGGGGGGCGGTGTCGGGTCGGGGGCCGGTGTCGGGGCGCGGGGCGGCGTCGGGTCGGGGGCCGGTGTCGGAGCGGGGGCCGGTGTCGGGGAATAACGCGGTGCGCGCGCTGGTTGAGGGGCGAGCGTGCTTGAGGATTCAAGTGCGGCGTACGGAGCGACAGGGAGTGGACCGGTGAAGGTCGAGATCTACAGCGACATCGCCTGCCCGTGGTGTTACCTCGGCAAGGCGCGCTTCGAGCAGGCGCTGGCCGCCTACCCGGAGGCGGACCAGGTCGAGGTGGTCTACCGGCCGTTCCAGCTCGACCCGGGCGCGCCGGAGGAGCCGCTGCCGCACCGTGAGGTGCTGGCGGCCAAGTACGGGCCCCGGTCGCTGGAGATGGACGCGCGGATCACGGAGCTGGGCGCCGCCGAGAACCTGGCCTTCGACTTCGACACGGTCGTCGAGAACAACTCGCTGCTGGCCCACCGCCTGCTGCGGTACGTGCTCGACACGTACGGCGCCCAGGCCCAGGCCCGACTCAAGGGCCGGCTGCTGGCGGCGCACTTCGGTGAGGCGCTGGACATCGGCGACCGCGCGCAGCTCGCGGACGCCGCCGTCGAGGTCGGCCTCGACCGCGACCCGGTCACCGCGTTCCTGAACGGCGACGACCTGCACGACGAGGTGCTGGACGAGATCGAGGTCGCCCGCTCCCGGGGCGTCACCGCCGTGCCCACCTTCGTCTTCGAGGGGCAGTGGGCGGTGCAGGGCGGACAGGAGCCGGGCACGTTCCTGAGCGTCTTCGAGCAGGTCGCGCGGGAGACGGCCGGCGCCCCGGCGTCCGGTGCCGCCGCCGGGGCGACGCCTGGTGCCGCGTGCGAGGGCGACGCGTGCGAGGTCCCGCGCGACTGAGCCGGCTGCCGGGGCGCGGGACCCGCGCCCCGGCCGCGCGGTACGCGGCGGTGCGGGTCGGCCTGACGACACCGCTCCCGGGCGCACTGCCCTCCCCCGCGAGCGTGACCGGTCGCGCCGGTCAGAGGTTGACGGAGGCCGCCACCGGGAGGTGGTCGCTGCCGGTGTCGGGGAGCGTCCAGGCCGAGACCGGCTCCACCTCGCGGACCAGGATCTGGTCGATGCGGGCCATGGGGAAGGACGCGGGCCAGCTGAAGCCGAAGCCGTCGCCGGCGGCGCCCTGCGCGGAGCGCAGCTGCGAGGTGACGGGGGCCAGGGCGCGGTCGTTCATGGTGCCGTTCAGGTCGCCGAGGAGGATGACCCGCTTCAGGGGCTCGCGGGAGATGGCCGTGCCGAGCGCCTCCGCGCTGTCGTCGCGCTGGCCGGCGGTGAAGCCCGCGTCGAACTTGACCCGCACGGACGGCAGGTGGGCGACGTAGACGGCGACCTCGCCCCGGGGGGCGGTGACCGTGGCCCGCAGCGCGCGGGTCCAGCCCATCTTGATCTCCACGGCCCGCGCGTCCTTGATCGGGTAGCTGCTCCACAGCCCGACCGTGCCCTGGACCGTGTGGTACGGGTACTTCGCCCTGAGCGCGCGCTCGTAGACGGGCACCGCGTCGTCCGTCAGCTCCTCCAGCGCGACCACCTGCGCCCCCGAGGCCGCCACGGCCTTCGCCGTACCGGCCGGGTTGGAGTTGTCGGCGTTCACGTTGTGCGTCACGACGGTCAGATCGCCGCCGGAACCGGACTTGCTGGTCAACAGCCCGCCGAAGAGGTTCAGCCAGACGATCACCGGGAGCAGCAGGGCGACGAGCGCGCTGGCCGAGCGGCGGAAGAGGGCGCAGCCCAGCAGCACCGGGATGCCCACCATGCCGATCCACGGCAGGAACGTCTCCAGCAGGCTGCCGAGGTTGCCGACGTCGTTGGGGATCTGCGCGTGGAAGATCATCAGCAGCGCCAGCAGCACGGCGAAGCCCGCCACCACCAGGCCGCGCCGCCACACCTCGCGCCCTCGCCAGCCGTCGACCAGGCGCCGCATCCGGGAGCGGACCGGTCCGGGTTCGTCCCGGTCGTGCCCGGTCTCTTCCGCGTACGCCTGTGCCATGCGTCGTCGTCCTCACTAGCTCACCGGCCCGCCACCGCCTAGACCATAGGCGATGACCAGGTCGTTTCCCGACGCCCCAGGTGGGCGCCTCGAAAGTGAGGACGAGTGACGGACGGGCCCGGGTTCCGTTTCGCGGTACTCGGCGGCGTGCTGTGACACGACGGGAACAAATCGACCCACATCCCGCGCAAGGAGTGCAACCAGGGTCATGCCGTACGCGGGGGCGCCGGCCGCGCCGGCGGCGCGGCTCGTATCGACGGTCGGCTCACACCGCCGGGACCACGCGCCGTGGGCGACCCCGCCCGTCCCGGCCGCGCCGTGGACTCACGGCGGTCACGCGCGGGGGCGCACCCCGTCGAGCACCGTGTCCACGATGCGCTCCGCGAGCCCCTCGGGCAGGTCCATCCACTCGTGCAGCAGCACGCGGGAGAGCATCGGGCCGACGAAGAGCTCGGCGAGGAAGTCGACGTCCTGGTCGGCGCGGATCTCGCCCCGGTCGACGGCGCGCTGGAGCACCGCGCGCATGGCCGCGCTGCGCTTGTGCACCACCGTGTCGTGGTACGTCCGCCACAGTTCCGGATACGCCTTGACCTGCGTGACCACCGTACGGAGCAGCGCCGAGTGGCGCTTGGCCAGGCCGCGCTGGCGCAGGAACTCCAGCATCCGCACCAGGTCCTCGCGTACCGAGTCGCCCACCGGTGGCGGCGGGTCGGAGTCCAGGGCTCGCATGACGTCGAGCATCAGCGCCGGCTTGCCCGGCCAGCGGCGGTAGACGGTGGCCTTGCCCACGCCCGCCTCGCGCGCGATGCGTTCCATGGACAACTCGCCGACCGTGACGCCCTCTTCCAGCAGCCGCAGCACGGTCTCGATGATCGCCGTGTCCGCCGCCGCGCTGCGCGGGCGCCCGCGCCGCTCCGCGCATGCGGGCGTCTCGGGCGCCGCGCCGTGGGGCGCCCCGCCATCCGACACCGCCGCTCGCACGGCACCGCCCGCACGGGCGGCGGGCACCTCGCCGGGTGCGCGCCCTCGCGGGTCGCTCGTCCGGCCGGCGTCGGATGGCGTGGGAATCACCGGTGTGCCTCCAGCGTGCTCTGCTCGCTCGCCGTGCCACCCGCGGCCCCCGCGTCGGCCGCCGGCTCCGCCCGCTCGGGGCGCGCCGCGCCGGCCGCGCCGCCGCCGTCCCGACCGCCCTTGCCGGGCAGGAAGAGCGCCACGACCAGCGCGCCGAGGAGCGCGACACCGGCCGCGCTGACGGCGGTGACGTGCATGGCGTGGATGAACGCGTCGTAGGCGGGGTCGATCAGGGCCTTGCCGTGCTCACCCATGCCACGCGCCGCGCCGAGCGTCGCCTCGATGGACTCGCCCGCGCTGTGGCGCTGGCTGTCGGAGAGGCCGGGTACGGCCGCGAGTTCGTCGTCGATGCCGTTACGGTACGTGGTCGACAGCAACGAGCCCAGCACGGCGATGCCCAGGGCGCCGCCGACCTGACGGAAGGTGTTGTTGAGCGCGGAGCCCGAGCCCGCCTTGTCGCGCGGCAGGGCCTGCATGATGGCGACGGTGACCGGCGGCATGATGTGCGCCATGCCCGCGCCCTGGAGGAAGAAGAGCACTTCCAGGACCCAGATGGGGGTGTCCGCGTCGAGGAGCAGGAAGCCGGCCAGCGTCGCCGCGATGACCAGCATGCCGCCGGTACACACGGCGCGCGCCCCGAAGCGGTCCACCACCAGGCGCGAGCGCGGGGCGAAGAGCAGCTGCGCGACGGCCAGCGGCAGCAGCAACAGGCCGGATTCCAGGGCGCTGTAGCCGCGCACGCTCTGGGTGTAGAAGACGACGAAGAACGTCACGCCCATCAGCGCGAAGAAGACCAGCGCGATGGCGGCGATGGCGGCCGAGAACGCCGGCTTGCGGAAGTAGCTGACGTCGACGGCCGGGTGGTCGCTGCGCTTCTCGTGCCAGACGAACAGCGCCAGCACGGCCACGCCCAGGCCGATGGTGGCGAGCACCTCGGAGTCGGCGAAGTCGGCCAGCTGGCCGCCCTTGATGATGCCGTACACCAGCGAGACGAGCCCCACCACGGACAGCAGCACGCCGATCGGGTCGAGCCGGCCGGGCGCGGGGTCACGCGAGTCCGGCACGAGGACGACCATGGCGATCAGGCCGACGATCACGACGGGGATGTTGACGAGGAAGACCGAGCCCCACCAGAAGTGCTCCAGCAGGATGCCGCCGGTGATCGGACCGATGGCGATGGCCAGGCCGACGGCGGCGACCCAGATGCCGATCGCCTTGGGCTGCTCGTCGCGCTCGAAGACGTTCATCAGGATGGCGAGGGTGGCGGGCATCACCAGCGCGCCGCCGAGGCCCATCACGGCCCGGTAGGTGATCAGTTCGCCGGGCGAGCCGGAGAAGGCGGCGAGCACCGAGCCGAGGCCGAACACCACCATGCCGGCGAGCAGGATCTTCTTACGGCCGTACCGGTCGCCGCACAGGCCGGCCGTGAACAGCAGCCCCGCGAAGACGAGGGTGTAGGAGTTGATCGCCCATTCCAGCTCGCTCTGGGTGGCGCCCAGGCCGGTCGGTTCCGGTGACGAGATGGTCTTCATGGCGACGTTGAGGATCGAGTTGTCCAGCACCACGATCAGCACGCTGAACATGAGAACGACGAGGATCGCCCACCGCCTGCGGTGGATCGCCTCGGGCACGGTGCGAGCCGTGGCTATGTCGGAAGGTGTTGCCATGCCGCCCAGGCTACGACCATTTCGATACGAGACCGTCTCGTATTGGAAAGTCTTTACACAGCGTGCTGCTCTGGGGAATGGTTCGCGGCGGGCGGGGCGACCTCACGGGCGGACGGGCCGGCTCCGGTGGACGGGCCGGCGCGGTGCGCGCCGGGGCGCGGGGCGGGTCGTCCGTCCAGCTGGCGGCCGTGACCCGTGGGACGAACGGGGACGGACGACCCTTCCGTATCGCGTGGGCCGCGTGCCAGCATGGAGGCGGTCCAGGGACGCCGTGAGGGCGCCTTGAGATGACGAATACGGAGCCGTGTCATGACGACGCATGCCTCGCAACAGGCTGCACCCACCACATCCGCCGCACCCGCCGCGTCGACGGGCGCCGGCGCGCCCGACGGCGGTAAGGCGCTGTACGGGGGCAGGGGGACCCGACGGATCACCGTCCGGGACATCGGAGCCGCCAAGGAGCGCGGCGAGAAGTGGCCCATGCTCACCGCCTACGACGCCATGACCGCGTCGGTCTTCGACGAGGCGGGCGTCCCCGTGCTGCTCGTCGGCGACTCGATGGGCAACTGCCACCTCGGCTACGACTCCACCGTGCCGGTCACGATGGACGAGATCACCATGCTCTCCGCGGCCGTGGTGCGCGGCACCCGGCGCGCCCTGGTCGTCGGCGACCTGCCCTTCGGCGCGTACCAGGAGGGCCCCGTACAGGCCCTGCGCAGCGCGACCCGACTGGTCAAGGAGGCGGGCGTGGGCGCGGTGAAGCTGGAGGGCGGTGAGCGCTCGGCCGACCAGATCGAACTGCTCGTGCGCTCCGGCATCCCGGTGATGGCCCATATCGGCCTCACCCCGCAGTCCGTCAACGCCTACGGCGGCTACCCCGTGCAGGGGCGTGGCGAGGAGGCGGCGCAGCAGTTGCTGCGGGACGCCAAGGCGGTGCAGGACGCGGGCGCGTTCGCGGTCGTCCTCGAACTCGTCCCGGCCGAGCTGGCCGGCGAGGTGACGCGGTCGCTGCACGTACCGACCGTGGGGATCGGCGCGGGCGCGGAGTGCGACGCGCAGGTGCTGGTGTGGACGGACATGGCGGGCCTGACCGGTGGCCGGGTGCCGCGCTTCGTCAAGCAGTACGCGCGCCTGCGCGAGACCCTCGGCGACGCGGCTCGCGCCTTCGCCGACGAGGTCGTCGGCGGCACCTACCCGGCGCCCGAGCACGCCTTCCACTAGCCAGGTCACCCGCCGGCGGACGCCCCGACCGGGGCCGCCCGCCGGCGGGTGTCGGCCACGAGCCCCCGCCGTCGCGTGCCGGGCAGCCCTCGCTCGGGACAGCGTCGGGGTCACTACGCGAACCACGGCGAACCCCTGCGGATCCGCACACAGTTCGCGGAGCGGACGGTGGCCGGGTCCGAGCGGTTCCCCGATCAAGCACCCCGCGTGGGGTTTATCCCGAGCGCACGGCGTCGTCGCAGGTCAGCGGCGGGTTCGCGAGGCGGCGTAGGGGCCGTGTGCGGGTTACCGACGGCCCACCGACACCCGTATGTCGGTTCGCCGTCGGTGGCCTGTAGGTCGATTGTCAGTGGTATCTGAGAGCGTTGCGCCATGACGCGTTCGCAAACCTCACCACACGACACAAGTCCCGGCCGTGGCAACGCGGTCGAGGTACGGGGGTTGGTCAAGCACTACGGCACGACCAAGGCGCTCGACGGCGTCGACCTCGACGTCAAGGAGGGCACCGTGCTCGGTGTCCTCGGTCCCAACGGAGCGGGCAAGACCACGCTCGTGCGCTGCCTGTCCACGCTGGTCGAGCCGGACGCCGGCGAGGCGGTCGTGGCCGGCTTCGACGTGCGGCGCCAGCCGCGACAGCTGCGCCGGGCGATCGGCCTCACCGGGCAGTACGCCTCGGTGGACGAGAAGCTCTCCGGCTGGGAGAACCTCTACATGATCGGGCGGCTGCTCGACCTGCCGCGCGGCGCGGCCCGCAAGCGGGCCGACGACATGCTGGAGCGGTTCTCGCTGACCGAGGCCGCCAAGCGGCCGGCCGCCCAGTACTCGGGCGGTATGCGGCGCCGGCTCGACCTGGCCGCCTCGATGATCGGCAACCCCCAGGTGCTGTACCTGGACGAGCCCACCACCGGCCTCGACCCCCGCACCCGTAACGAGGTGTGGGAGGAGGTGCGCCGCATGGTCTCCGACGGCGCGACGGTGCTGCTCACCACGCAGTACATGGAGGAGGCGGAGCAGCTCGCGACCGAGCTGACCGTCATCGACCGGGGCAAGGTCATCGCCGGCGGCCAGGTGGACGAGCTGAAGGCCAAGGTCGGCGGTCGCACCCTGCAGATACGTCCGGCCGACCCGGGCCAGCTGCACCGCATGGTGGGCGCCGTGGCACAGGCGGGTCTCGAGGGCGTCGCGGGCGCGCGGGCCGACGAGGCCGAGGGCCTGGTCAACGTGCCGATCGTCAGCGACGAGCAGCTCACCGCGCTGATCGGGCTGCTGAGCCAGCGCGGCTTCACCATCTCCAGCATCGACACCCATCTGCCCAGCCTGGACGAGGTGTTCCTGGCCATCACCGGCCGCAAGACCTCCGACAGCGAGCAGGACCAGGACGACACCAAGCTTGAGGAGGTCGCCGCATGAGCGCGGCAACCGTCACGGCCCCGGACAAGGCACCGGACCAGCGGCAGAGCCCGGTCAACCGGGGGTCCGACGACGTCCGGATCGGTCTGCGCGGCAACGCGCGACACATCCTCGCGCTGGCGCGCCGCAACGTGATGCAGATCAAGCAGGACCCGGAGTCGATGTTCGACGCCGTGCTGATGCCGATCATCTTCACGCTGCTGTTCGTGTACGTCTTCGGCGGCGCCGTGGGTGGCAGCCTCGGCGGCGACCGGAGCGTATACATCAACTACGTCATCCCGGGCCTGTTGGCCATGGGTGGGCTGAACATCGCGATGTCGGTCGGCACCGGCATCAACGACGACTTCAGCAAGGGGGTGATGGACCGCTTCCGCACGATGCCGATAGCCCGCTCCTCGGTGCTGATAGCCAAGCTGATCGTCGAGGGCGGCCGGATGCTCGTCTCCTCGACGATCCTGCTGACGGTGGCGTTCATCATCGGCTTCGACCTGAAGACGGGCCTGTTGGAGCTGCTGGCCGCCGCCGGGCTCGCGCTGGTCTTCGGCACGTCGCTGACCTGGATCTTCATGCTGCTCGGCCTGTCCATGAAGACCCCGCAGGCGGTGCAGGGCGTCGGCTTCCTCATCCTGATGCCGCTGCAGTTCGGGTCCTCGGTGTTCGCCCCGACCGGGACGATGCCGGGCTGGCTGCAGGCGTTCACCGACTACAACCCGCTGTCCAACCTCGCCGACGCCGTTCGCGCCCTGCTCAACGGCGAGGGCGCGGTGGCCGATCCGGTGTTGGCCACGCTGGCCTGGTCGGTGGGCATCACCGTGGTCGTCGCGCCGCTGGCGGTGCGCAAGTTCCGCACGAAGACCTGAGCCGTGGCAGGGCCGGCCGGCCTTTGCCGCGACCGTCGGGGCATCCCCGGCGGCCGGGCGGAGGCTCCCGGGCGCCCGCCGCCACGGCGGGTGGCGCGCGGGCGGGCCGGCGCCCTGCCGTGACCAGCGACGCGTCAGATGAGGGCCGCGGCCTCCGCGAGAGCGAGGCCGCGGCCCGTCGCGTACGCCCGCTCGTAGACCTCCCCGGCCAGCAGGGACCGCGCCGCCCGCTCCGCTTCGGAGCGCTCCGTGCGGTGCACCCGGGTGGGTTGCACGCCGGGCGGGAAGAGCGCGTCGTGCGCGCCGAGCAGTCGCGCGGCGGTGCGAGCCCGGTCGGTGCCGCCGAGTTGGGTCAGCGCCCGCGCGCCGGTGGCCAGTTGGGCGATCGGCACCTGCGGCGCGATCAGCCAGGTCACCGCCGACTGGGTCTTGTCCAGCGCGGTCCGAATCCGCGCCAGGGCCTGCGCCGGCCGCCCCTCCAGCGTGTCCAGCCAGCCCAGCAGGCCCTCCATGATCCCCTGGAAGAGCTCGTGACTGCGCGATCCGAAGTCGGCGAGCTGGCGCTCGAACTGGGCGCGGGCGTCCGTGAAGGCCCCCTGTTCGGCGCACCACACGGCGTAGTGCAGCCGCGCGTACGAGATGGCCTCGGAGCTCATGCGCTGGCCCGCCGCCATGATCTCGGTGAGCACCCGCACGCCCTGCTCCGCCTCGCGCGCGCTCGCGGCGCGCTCGACCAGCAGGCCCGCCAGGCGCGCCCGCAGCAGCCACACCTGCGTCTGCGCGCCCAGCCGCTCGGCGTAGCCGATGGCCTGTCGGTAGTCGTCGGCCGCCGCCGCGTACTCGCCGCGCCCCTCGCGCGCCTCGCCGCGCCCGGACAGCGCCTCGGCCGCGCCCCAGGCGTCGCCGAGCCGCTGGAAGATCGCCAGGCTCTCCCCGATGTCCCGGTCCAGGCTCGTGGGGTCGCTGTGCCGGGCGGCGAGCACCTTGGCCCGCAGTTGCAGCAGGAACGCCAGCTCCCACGGCTCGCCGGCCTCCCGACCGACCCGCACGGCGGCGTCGACGAGTTCGCGCAGCCGGTCGGAGTCGCCGGCGATCAGCGGCGCGATGAACCACAGCAGGCCCGGCAGCCGGGAGGTCTGCGGCAGCCCCGGGCGGTACACGGCGGCGACGCCCGCCAACTCCCGCTGGACGGCGGGCTCCTCCAGCCCGTACAGATCGCCCTCCAGGATGGCCAGCCGCAGCAGCCGCACCCCGCGCCGCGCCTCCCACAGCTGCTCGGGCGGCATCGGCGGCGGCGCGTCGGTGGCCCGGTCGGCCAGCGGCGGGGCCGGTACCACGGGCGGCAGGAACGGGTTGGGCCCGAGCTCGGCCGCCGCCACGGCCCAGGTGCGCAGGTCGACGCGGTGGCCGCGCAGATGCCAGAACCAGTTGAGCGACAGCACCAGGCACAGCGCCTCCTGCTCGTCGGCGGCGGCGACGGCCCGGCGCAGCGCGGTGCGCAGGTTCTCGTGTTCCAGCTCAAGCCGCCACAGCCAGCGCCCCTGGGCGGCGCCGCGCAGCAACGGGTCGGCGAGGCGGGCGAGTTCGCGGTACGCGACGAGGTGGCGCCGCTCCACGGCCGCCCGCTCCCCCGCCTCGTCCAGGCGCTCGGCGGCGTACTCGGCGACGGTCTCCAGGAGCCGGTAACGCATGGCCCCGTCCAGGGCCGGATCGGGGGGCAGCCCGCCGCCGGTGGGCGGCGCGCCGCGCGGCAGCGGTCCGGGGCCGGCGGACGGGGGCGGCGCCGGGAGCTGGTCGACATCCTCGACGCCGGGCCCGGTCGCCTCGACGGGAGCCGCGACGACCAGCGACTTGTCGACCAGGGAGCCGAGCAGGGCGGCGACGTCGCGCGGGTCCACAACGGCGCGCTGGGCGCCGGTGCCCGCGGCGCGCCCGCCGGGCGTGGCGGGTGTGCCGGCGGGGTCGGGCACGTCGGCG
Organism: Streptomyces sp. NPDC057702; assembly: GCF_042799315.1. Classification (NCBI taxonomy): domain Bacteria; kingdom Bacillati; phylum Actinomycetota; class Actinomycetes; order Kitasatosporales; family Streptomycetaceae; genus Streptomyces; species Streptomyces sp. NPDC057702. The sequence continues at coordinate 21,546 of NZ_JBHVJC010000013.1, forward strand.
CACACGGTCTCGGCCGAGGCCAGGTCGCAGCCGCCCGCGAAGACCGAGAGGCGGCGCAGCACGGCCCGCTCCCGCTCGTCCAGCAGGTCCCAGGACCAGTCGACCACGGCCCGCAGGGTCTGCTGGCGCGGCAACAGGGTGCGGCTGCCGGTGGTCAGCAGTCGGAACCGGTCGTCCAGCCGGTCGGCGAGCTGTCGCGGCGAGAGCAACCGCAGCCGGGCGGCGGCCAGTTCGATGGCCAGCGGCAGACCGTCCAGCCGGCGGCAGATCTCCGCGCACGCCTCCAGGTCGTCCTCGACGCGGAACCCCGGCCTGGCCGACGCGCCCCGGTCGGCCAGCAGGCGCAACGCGACCGGTTGTGGCAACGGCTCCACGGGCCGTACGAGTTCACCGGGGACGGCCAGCGGCTCGCGACTGGTGGCCAGCACGCTCACGCCCGGGCAGTGCGCCAGCAGGGTCTCGGTGAGCTGGGCGGCGACCTCGATCACGTGCTCGCAGTTGTCGAGCACCAGCAGCATGCGCCGGGCCGCGCAGTGCTCGGTGAGCCGGGCCAGCGAGTCGAGGGCGGTCGGGTCGGAGGCGGCGCGCAGCCCCTCGGCCGCGGTGCCCCGGATGACGGTCTCGCGCGCGCCGAGCGCGGTCAGCACCGTCTCCACGACGGTGGCGGGGTCGTGTGCGGGAGCCAACTCCGCCAGCCACACGCCGTCCGGCCACTCACCCGCGACGCTGGCGGCGGCCACCGTGGACAGCCGGGTCTTGCCCGAGCCCCCGGGCCCGAGCAGGGTGATCAGCCGGTACGCGGCGAGGTCGGCGCGCAGCGCCCGCAGGTCCCGCTCGCGCCCGACGAAACTGGTCAGCGCCGCGTGCAGGTTCCCCACCGGGGGCACCGGGGCCGGTGCGGCCCCCGACCGCGCGGCGAGTGGCCGCGCCGGCGCGGCGGGGTACGGCACTTCGGGGTACGGCACTTCGGACAGGGCGGGTACCGGCACGCCGGGCCCGGCGGCCCACGGCCCGAGGCCGTCGGCCGGCACGCCCCCGACGGCCGGTGCGGCACGGCCGGCCTGGTCAGCCCGCTCCGGCCCCGTACCGTGACCGGCCCCAGCGGCGTCCCCAGGCGAGGCGACATGATCGGGCCGGGCCCCGTCAGACACCACACCCCGCTCGGCCCAGGCGGCCCGGTCACCATTCGCGCCCTGGTCGGCGCCTACGCCGTAACCAGCCTCAGCGACCTGGTCAGCCCAGCCCCCCTGGCCAGCCCCCGCGCCCTGATCCGCCGGCGCGACACCATCAGCCCAACCAGCGCGGTCACCCCCCGCACCCCGGTCAGCCCCGTCAGCTTCCACGCCGTCGCCGGCCCACCCGGAGCCGCCAGGCCAGCCCGCGCGGTCGGCACCGGACTCCCCACCCGCGCTCGGGCCGAACCCAGCACCCCGGTCCGCTCCGGCGGTGCGGTCGCCCCGTACGCCGTCGCCGCCCTGCCCCGAGCCATCAGCCCAACCGATACGGTCACCCCCCGCGCCCCGGCCAGCCCCGTCAGCAGGACCAGCCGCCGCATCGTCGCCGGCCCGCGCGAGGTCGTCGGGCCAGGCGATCTGAGCAGGCTCCGCACCACGGTCGGCCCCTACGCCGTGACCAGTCCACGTGCCACGGGGGACCCCACCGGGGCGGGCGGACCCGGTGTCCCGGTCGGTCCCCGCACCCGGATCGGCCCGGGCGGCGCGGTCAGCCTCCACAGCATGGCCACCCCGCGTGGCGTCGTCAGCCCCACCAGCGTGGCCGGGCCCGGCTGCCCGACCGGTCTCGGCGGCCCGGTTGGCGCCGGCATCACGGTCGACCCCTACGCCGTCGCCGGCGTACTCGGAGCCGTCAGCCCAACCGGCGCGGTCACCACCCGCACCCCGGCCAGCGCCCACACTCCCGTCACCACCCGCACCCCGGCCAGCCCCCGCGCCATCGCCGGCCCGCCCGGAGCCGTCAGGCCCGGCGGCGGGGTCGTGCTCCGGCGCGTGGTCGGGCCGCCCGCTCCGGTCGCCGGCGGGGTGGGGGACACGGTCAGGGCCCGTGGCGGGCCCATAGCCGGCCCGATCGTCGCGCCCGGTCCGGCCCTCGCGCCGGGCCGGACGCGCGCGGCCGGCCCGGTCCACCCGCGCGGGCGGGACGTCACCGCCCCTGCCGCCCCAGCGGCCAGCCGCCCCAGCGGCGCCGGGGCCGCCATCCGTGCCGGGGCCGCCACCCGCGCCGGGCGTACCGCCGGCCCCGCGCGAACCACCCGCACCGGCCGAGCCGTCGTCCGCGCCCTCCGCGCCGAACGCGCTGTCACAGCCCAGCGGCGCACAAAAGCCCGACACGTCACCGGAGTCCGACGGGGTGCCCTGACCCGGCACGTCGCCAGAGCCCGACAGGTCACCGCGACCCGGCACGTCGCCAGAGCCCGACAGGTCGCCGCGAGGCGACAGTTCACCGAAGCCCGACACGTCACCGTGACCCGACGGAGTGCCTGCCGGGCCCGGTGGGTTGTGGTGGGCTGGTGTCTCGCTCGCCGGCGGGGGGCCGGCGAGCGGGGGTCTGGGCGGGCTCGGTGCCCTGGTTCGGGGCGGCTCGGGGGTGGTGGGGGCCGGGGTGAGGAGTTCGGCGTGCAGGGCGCGCAGCTCCGGGCCGGGGTCGGTGCCCAGCCGGTCGGCGAGTTCGCGGCGTACGCGCTCGTACTCCGCCAGCGCCTCCGCCGCGCGGCCGGCGTCGCGCAGGGCGCGGAGGCGCAGCGCGTGCAGCGGCTCGTCCAGCGGGTGGGCCCCGCACAGTTCGGTCAGGGCGGGCAGGGCGTGGGCCGCGTGGCCCCGGGCGAGGTCGGCGCGGGCCCGGTCGCGCCGGGCGTCCAACTGGCGGCCCTCGGCCCGGGCCGCGAGCGCCGGGTGGCCGGGCAGGTCGGCCAGGGCGGGTCCGCGCCACAGGGCCAGGGCCTCGTCCAACAGCTCCGCCGCCAGGGCCGGGTCGCCGGCGGCCAGGGCGTGGGAGCCGTCGCGGGCCAGGCGTTCGAAGCGGTACAGGTCGATGGCGTCGGGCTCGGCCCGCAGCAGGTAGCCGCCTTCGGCGGAGACGATCGCCGTCCGCCCGATGGCCCGTCGCAACCTGCCGATCAGGGCCTGGAGCGCGCCGGTGGCATCCCGTGGGGTACCGCTGCCGGAGCCGGCGCCCTCGTCCCAGACCTCGGCGATCAGCGCGTCCGCCGGGCGCACCCGGCCGGGACGCAGGGCGAGCGCCGCCAACAGCGCCCGCAGCCGGGCACCGCCGAGCGCGACGGGGGTGCCGTCGTCGTGATGGGCCTGGGTGGTGCCGAGTATGCCGTACCGCACGCCGTCCATTGTGGTCGACGGCCAACTGTCGGTGCTCACGGGTCCGTGTTCCCCCGCTGGGTCGTGGCGCCGCGCGCCGGGGTGTTGTGGCATTCCTCCGAGACCTCCCGCGAGCCCGGTCGGGGCGCCGCCGGCCCGCCCGGGGCGCCCCGGGTGGGGGCCGCGGGCCGTGCCGGGCGCGCCGCGCGCCGGGTCGTGTCGGGCGACGCGAGGGCCCTCCGTGGGGCGGCGCGGTCCCTGGTCGTCCGGCGCCGCGCCGGTGCCCGCCGCCCGCCCCTGTCCGCTCCGTGTGCCCACCGCCCCACTGTGCCTGGAACTCCGCGCTCACCGCGCGTCGTTTTCCGTGCGCCGGGCGTCGCCGCGCGACTACCGTCGCCCGGGGTCCCACCCGCGTGGGCGCCCGCCCCGTTCCCCGTATCCCTGGAGCCGTGTGCGATGACCGCGCCCGCCACCCCTCGTGACCTTCGCGTCAGCCCCGTCTTCCTCGCGCTCGTGGCGGTCGCGGGCGGGTCCGGGTGGGCGGTGTGGGCGGACGCCTCGGCCAGCACCGGCTTCGCGGTGTTCCTGTTCGTCGTCGCGGGCTGGGTCGTCTCGCTGTGTCTGCACGAGTACGCGCACGCCCGCGCGGCCCTGCACAGCGGCGACCTGACCGTCGGCGCGAAGGGTTATCTGACGCTCAACCCGCTGCGGTACACGCATCCGCTGCTGAGCATCGGGTTGCCGCTGCTGTTCGTGGTGCTGGGCGGGATCGGGCTGCCGGGTGGCGCGGTCTTCATCGAGCGGCACCGCATCCGGGGCCGGTGGCGGCACAGCCTGATCTCGGCGGCGGGGCCGCTGACGAACGTGGTGTGCGCGCTGGTGCTCACGGCCCCGTTCTGGCTGGGCTGGCTGGACGGGGCGCCGTTGGCGTTCCGCGCCGCGCTCGGGTTCCTGGCGCTGCTCCAGGTCACGGCGGCGATCATCAACGCGCTGCCGGTGCCGGGGCTCGACGGCTACGGCGTGGTCGAGCCCTGGCTCTCGTCCGGGGTGCGCCGGCAGGTGGCGCCGTTCGCGCCGTTCGGGCTGCTCGCGGCCTTCGGTCTGCTGTGGATTCCCGAGGTCAACCACGCCTTGTTCGACGCGGTGGACGCGATCCTGCGGGCGCTTGGCGTGTCGGAGTTCGAGACGCGGTACGGGCTCGACAGCTTCCGCTTCTGGCAGGGCGAACCGGAGGTCTCCTTCGGCTGGTCCCCCACGGGGTGAGCTCAGCCGGCGGTCGGGCCGCCCCGCGCGGCGGCCCGCTCGGTCCGCACCTTGCGCCGGTAGAGCAGCCACAGGTTGCTGGTCAGCCCGGCCAGCAGGACCCATACGACGCCGAGCCAGCTCCCCTTCGCGAAGGACACGACGGCCGCGACGACGGCGAGGGCGCACACGATGAGCGCGTACAGGGCGATGCGCCGGGCGGGGTCGGGCTGGGGCTGGGCGGACATGCGGTGGCTCCTGCGGGGGCGGGGTCGGGGCCCCGCCATTGTCCCCCACCGCCTCCCATCCCCCGCGCCCCGGTCGCCCCCGCCCCGCCCCGCCGGTGTCGGCGCGGCGGCACCGGCGGGGCCGGGACCGGGGCGGGCCGCCCGACGCGGGGCGGGCCGCCCCCGTCGGGGTCACTCCCGTGGGCCGCTCAGAGGTCCGTGACCCGCAGGCCCGCGTGGGCCTTGTAGCGGCGGTTGACCGAGATCAGGTTGGCCACCAGCGACTCCACCTGGTGGGCGTTGCGCAGCCGGCCGGCGAAGACGCCGCGCATGCCGGGGATGCGGGCGGCCAGCGCCTGCACGAGGTCGGTGTCGGCCCGGCGCTCGCCCAGGACCAGCACGTCCGTGTCGATCTCGGCGATGTCGGGGTCCTGGAGCAGGACGGCCGACAGGTGGTGGAAGGCCGCCGTCACGCGCGCCTCGGGGAGCAGCGCGGCGGCCTGCTGGGCGGCACTGCCCTCCTCGGGCTTGAGCGCGTACGCGCCCTGCTTGTCGAAGCCCAGCGGGTTGACGCAGTCGATGACGAGCTTGCCGGTCAGCTCGGTGCGCAGCGCCTCCAGCGTCCTGGCGTGCCCCTCCCACGGCACGGCGACGATCACGATGTCCGCGCGCCGCGCGCACTCCGCGTTGTCGGCGCCCTCGACACCGTGGCCCAGCTCGGCGGCGGCGGCCCGCGCGCGGTCGGCGGCGCGCGAGCCGACGATCACCCGCTGGCCCGCCTTGGCCAGCCGGTAGGCCAGCCCGCGCCCCTGGTCGCCGGTGCCGCCGAGCACGCCGACCACCAGGTCGGAGACGTCGGGCAGCTCCCACGGGTCCTTGGCCGGCGCCTTGCCGGCGGTCGGTGCCGGGGCCTTGCTCGTGTCATCAGAAGTCATACGGCGATCCTGCCAGTCCCCAGCCGACCCGGCCCTACCGATCGGTAGTGGCGCGGCTCACGCCTTGACGCTGCCCTCGGACAGGCCCGTGCGCCAGTACCGCTGGAGGACGCCCATCAGCACCATCAGGGGGATGACGGAGAGGAAGGCGCCGCCGACGGTGTACTGGTACAGCTCGGGCGCCCGGTCGGCGTAGCCCTGCCAGCCGACCAGGCCGAGCTGGATCGGGTAGAGGTCGGAGTCGTTGAGCATGACCAGCGGCAGGAAGAAGTTGTTCCAGATGTGTACGAACTGGAACAGGAAGACGGTCACCAGGGCCGGGCTCATCAGGCGCAGCACCAGGGTGGTGAAGATGCGCGCCTCGCCCGCGCCGTCGATGCGGGCGGCCTCCAGGAGCGAGTCGGGCACGGCGGCCGTGGCGTAGATCCGGCACAGGTAGACGCCGAAGGGGCTGACGACGCTGGGGACGAGGACGGACCAGTAGGTGTTGGCCAGGCCGATCTCGCTGAAGAGCAGGTAGAGCGGGAGGGCCAGGGCGGTGCCGGGGATGAGCACGCCGGCCAGGATCACGTTGAAGATGGTCTCCCGGCCGGGGAAGACGAACTTGGCCAGCGCGTATCCGGCGGCGGCCGACAGGAGGGTGGCCGCGAGCGCGCCGACGCCGGCGTACAGCAGGCTGTTGAGGAGCCAGGTGACGTAGATGCCGTTGTCGTAGGTGAGGACGTCGTGCAGGTAGTCGATGGGGTGGGGGTTGGCGAACCAGAAGCCGAAGGTGCCGAAGAGGTCGCCGGTGTTCTTGGTGGCGGAGACGGTGAGCCAGTAGACGGGGGTCAGGAAGTAGAGGGCGGCGATCGAGAGCAGCGACACGGTGATGACGCGGTGTCGCAGCGGCGGTTGCTGGCTCATGTGTCGTCCCTCCCGTCCCGGGGGCCCCGGCCGACGAGTCTGAGGAATCCGAACGACAGGACGCAGGCGACCAGCGCGAGCAGGACCGCCTCGGCCGCCGCGATGTGCTGGTTGTTGCTGGTGAACGCCTCGTTGTAGGCGTGCAGGTTGGGCGTGTAGCCGGAGTCGATGGAGGTGCCGAGCGGGCGCAGCACCATGGGTTCGGCGAAGAGCTGGAGGGTGCCGATGATGCTGAACACGGTGGTGAGCACCAGGGCCGGCCTGATCAGCGGCAGCTTCACGTGGCGGGCGACCTGCCAGGCGCTGGCGCCGTCGATGCGCGCGGCCTCGTACAGCTCGGCGGGGATCGCCTTGAGCTGGGCGATCAGGACGAGCATGTTGTAGCCGGTGAACTGCCAGGTGACGATGTTGGCGATGGACCACAGGACGGTGCCCCGGCCCAGGAAGTCCACCTGCCAGCCGACCGAGTCGGCCATCTCCACCAGCGGGCTGATCCCGGGGACGTAGAGGAAGCCCCACAGGATGGAGGCGATGACGCCGGGGATGCCGTACGGGAGGAAGAAGGCCGTGCGGAAGAAGCCGACCCAGCGCGCGGAGGCGGCCTCCAGGAGCAGCGCGAGCGAGGCGGCGAGGATGATCATGACGGGGATCTGGACGACGCCGAAGAGCAGCACGCGGCCGAAGCCGGTGAGGAACCGGTCGTCCTCCAGCGCGTGTCGGTAGTTGGCCAGGCCGGCCCAGACCTCGTTGGTGGGGCCGGCCAGGCCCAGCGGCGCGGGGCGTTCGACCCTGAGCAGGCTCTGGTAGACGGCGTAGCCGATGGGCGCGATGAAGCAGAGCAGGAACACCGCGAGGAACGGCAGCAGGAATCCGAGCGCCGCGCGGGCGTTGCGGGCCTCGGTGCGGGTGGGGCGCTTCACGGTGCGGTACTCCTTTCGACCGGCGGTCCGGCCGGGCCTACGGACAGCCGCCGGGGCGCGCGGGCGGCCGGGGTCGGGTGCGCGGGAGCGGGCGCGCCGCGCACCGGTGGGTCATCCACTGGCCGAGGTCTGGCCGGCCTCGACCTTCAGTCCCTTGTCCCGGAGGTCGTCGATGGTCTCGCGCTGGACGTTGCGCAGCACCGTGCGGAAGGAGGTGCCGTCGCCAATGGCCTCCAGGAACGCGTCGCCCAGCCGCTGGTAGAGGGTGTCCACGGTGGGCCCCCACTTCCAGCTGGTGTCCACTCCCTTGCCGGCCTCGACGAACACCCGGCTGTAGTGCTGGCCGCCGAAGAACGTCCGGCGGCTCTCCAGGTCGGCGGCGCGGTAGCCGGCGACGGCGCTGGGGAACCCGTAGCCGCCCTTGATCAGCAGCTGGACGGCGGCCGGGTCGGAGTTGAGCCAGACGGCGAAGGCCATGGCGTCCCTGGGGTAGGAGCACCGTCGGAAGACCACGGTGGTGGAGCCGCCCCAGTTGGCGTGCGCGTTCTCGCCCCGCTTCCACTGCGGCAGCGGGGCCACCCGCCACCCGCCGGCGGTTCCCGGGGCGTTGCCCACCAGCAGCGCGTCGCCCCAGCTCGCGCCGAGCCAGGCAACGATGTCGCCGGTCTGGATGTCCTTGTACCAGGCGCTCTGCCGGTCCGGGATGGTCCGGATCAGCTCGTCGTCGACCAGCCTGCTCCAGTAGTCGGCGACCCGCAGCGAGGGGGCGTCGTCGATGGCCACGGTCCAGGTGTCGCCCCGGGTGCCGAACCAGCGCCCGCCCGCCTGCCAGGCCAGGCCCGCGAAGCGGTTGCCGTTGGTGGCCGAGAACGTCTCGATCCAGGCGCCGTGCCGGCGGACGGCCCTGGCCGCGTCGGCGTACTCGGCCCAGGTGCGCGGCGTCGCGATGCCCCACCGGTCGAACAGGTCCCGCCGCAGGAAGAGGCCCATCGGCCCGGAGTCCTGCGGGATGGCGTACACGGACCCGGCGTACACCGACTGCTGCCACTGCCAGCCCACGAAGCGGGACCGGTAGCGCTCGCCGCCGTATGCGGACAAATCGGCCAGGGCGTTGTCGAGCAGGAAACTGGGGACGACGGAGTACTCCATCTGGCCCAGGTCGGGAGGGTCGCCGGCCTTCACGGCGGCGTGCATCTTGGCGTACTGGGCGCCGCCGACCGCCGAGACCTTCTCCAGGTTGATCCGCACGTCGGGGTTGCGCTCGTTCCACAGCGCCACCGGGTTCTCGATGCCCGGGACCCAGGACCAGAACGTGAGGGTGATCTTCTCGCCCTTCCGGCGTTCCCGGACCACGGTGGCGTCGTCCCCGCAGCCGGCGAGCGCGAGCCCGGCCGCGCCGGCCGCCGCGGCGCCGAGGACGGTACGTCGGTGGGCTCCGTAGGGGCTCATGTCAGGTCCTCCACGGGGATGCGGCGGAACGTGAGGGTCGAGTACGCGCTGAAGTCACCCGTTTCGTAGAGCAGTCCGACGGTGGACCTGTCGATCCGTACCAGGTCGGAGTAGGCGGCCGGCAGCCCGTCCACGGTGTGCGCGGCCCGCCAGGTACGCCCGCCGTCGTCGCTGGCCCGCACCGTCATCAGGGCGCGGGCGTCCGGCGTCGCGGGCCCGGAGAAGAGCAGGGTCCCCCGGCCGCCGCGCCCCACGCCGTCCAGGTGGAGCACGCTGGCCTGGACGACGGGCGCCACCAGGCCGGCCTGCGGCCGGAAGGGTTTGACCAGCGAGGCGCCGCCGTCGGTCGAGTACGCGTCGGCGCGGTTGCCGGGCGCCCTGGCGTCGGTGCGGGCGTTGACGTAGATCCGACCGTCGGGGAGCTGGGCGGCGGCCGTCTCGTTGACGTTGACGTAGTCGTCCGGGTTGTCGTCCACGTAGCCGAGCCGCCAGTGCGCGCCGCCGTCGTCGCTGAGGAGGGCGTGGCCGCCGTTGTAGCGACCCTCGGTCCCGTCGTGTCCGGGATCGGCGGGCGGCAGCGAGTGGTTGGCCGACACCACCAGGCGACCGGCGTGCCGGCCGTGGCGCAGTCGCAGGGCGTGCCCGGGGGTGGTGGCGTACCAGCGCCACTCGGGCCGCTTGACCTCACGGGTGATCTCGCGGGGGCGCGACCAGTGGGCCCCGTCGTCGTCGCTGTGCTGGACCCATACGCGTCGGCCGTCGTCGGGCGCGACCTTGCCGAGGCGGATGCGGGTCTCGGTGGCCTCGGCCGCGCTGCGCACGTGGACCAGTACGACGCGGCCCTCGGCGGTGACCACCGGGGCGGGGTTGCCGGCGGTGCCCGCCTCGTGGCGGGCGACGACCTGGAGCGGGCCCCAGGTGCGCCCGCCGTCGCGCGAGCGGCGCAGCACCACGTCGATGTCGCCCCAGTCGGCGGCCGAGCGCACCCGCCCCTCGGCGAAGGCCAGCACGGTACCCGCGTCCGTGGCGACCACGGCGGGGATGCGGTAGCTCGCGTACCCGTCGGTGCCGGCACGGAAGGGAACGGACGCCTCGCGCGTCTCGTACGTCGTCATATCGCTTGCCACGCTTGCCATCAGACCCTCCCGATACCCCGGGTGCGATCGAGCGTCAACGACAGGACGTAGGACGTCCCTTGTGTGCGGTGACCATAAGGATCGCCTTACAGAGCGTCAAGACACGGCACATGAACAGTTATCGGCGTGGCCTGAGCGATTCCGCCAAACGATGCAGTCATACCGGTCTCCGTCTCCTGCTCTGGGGCGAGGCGCCCACCCGGGGTGCGCCCTAGCGTGAACGGCGTAGTGAGCGCGCCTCGCGCACCACCCCGCGCATCCGTCGGGGACCGGTGCCGTGGGCGCGACCGGGTCGAGGACGGGGCACGTCCGGGTGGCGGCCGAACGGCGGGCGGAGGCGGGGCGGGGCCCCGGCCGACCGGGGTTCGCGCGGCGCGCCACGGGCGGGCCCCGGGAGTGGGAGCGGCGATGTACCGAAGGCGGCCGGGCACGTGGCGGGACCGATGGCCGGCGGGCGTCTGGCACCTCGCGGAGGGGACCGCGACGCTCGTCGTCGGGCTAGGCCTGTGGTGGTTCACCGCGGACGTGCACACCCCGGTCGTCACGCCACGCAAGGTCGGCGTCGTGCTGATGGCGGTCGGCGCGGCACAGGTGCTGATCGGCGTGTACGGGACGGCGACGGCGCGCGGCAAACGCTGAGGCCCGGACCGGCGGGCGGGGTGGAGTGGCGGGTCCGGGTGGCGGGCCGGGACGACGGCCGGGTAGGCGGGTCCGGGTGGGGCGGGGGGCGTGCGCCGGCGGGCGGGCCCGGCGTCCGGGCCGCTGGCCGGCGGGCGGGAGTGAGCGAGGTCGCACGATATTCGGTTGCCCGTGTTCGCTGGTCGGCGGACTATGACCTCTCGTGACCCGTCCCGAACAGCCCGGTGGGGCAGATTCCGATCCCCTGCCTGTCGAAGCCGTCGCGGGCCGCCAGCCCGACCCGGCCGCCGCGCTCTCCGAGGTCACCACCCCCGACCCGGCCGCCGGCACCGGACCGACCGGCGCCGGTGAGGCCGCCGGCGCCGCCGCCCCCCGGCCCTCCGGAACCACCGGGACCGCCCCGGTCGGGAAGCCGGCCGGTGGGGTGCCGCGCCAGCGGGGCGGCCGGGCCCGGGCCCTGCTGCCCGACCTGTCGCCCTGGCGCTCCTCGCGGGACTTCCGGCTGATCTGGCTGGCCGGCGCGGTCACCTCCTTCGGCAGCTTCCTGACCATGATCGCGCTGCCGTTGCAGGTCAAGGAGCTGACCGGCTCGGCGTTCGCGGTCGGCGCGATCGGCGCCGTACAGCTCGTCCCGCTGGTCGTCTTCGGCCTGTACGGCGGCGCGCTGGCCGACGCCATGGACCGGCGCACGCTGATCCTGCTCACCGAGTTCGGGCTGGGCCTGCTCACCGTGCTGCTGCTGGTCAACAGCCTGCTGCCGCATCCCATGCTGTGGCTGCTGTACGTGGTGGCGGGGCTGACCAGCGCGCTGGCCGGCATCCAGCAGCCGGCGCTGGACGCCCTGATGGCCCGCATCGTCCCGCACGACCAGCTCACCGCCGCCGCCGCGCTCAACTCCATCCGCTGGCAGCTCTCGGCCATCGTCGGCCCCTCGGTCGCCGGGCTGATCGTCGCGTTCGCGGGGCTGCCCGTCGCGTACGGGCTCGACCTGCTGACCTTCGTCGTCTCCACGCTGCTGGCGCTGCGGCTGGCGGCGGCCCCGCCCGCGCACGACGCGCAGCGCCCCTCGCTGGCCGGCATCTGGGCCGGCGCCCGCTACGCCTGGCAGCGCAAGGAACTCCTGGGCACCTACGCGGTCGACATGGTCGCGATGTTCTTCGCCTACCCGAACGCGATCTTCCCCTTCCTCGCCGACGACCTGGACGCGACGTGGGCGCTCGGCCTGATGTACGCGGCGGGCTCGGTCGGCTCCGTCCTGGTCAGCCTGACCAGCGGCTGGACCGCGCGGGTGCACCGGCACGGGCGCATGGTGGCGGGCGGTGCCGCGCTGTGGGGGCTGGCCATGGTCGCGGCCGGGGCACTGCCCAACATCTGGCTGGTGCTGGTGTGTCTGGCGGTGGCCGGCGGCGCGGACATGGTCAGCGGCCTGTTCCGGTCCACGCTGTGGAACCAGACCATCCCCGACGAGCTGCGCGGGCGGCTCGCGGGCATCGAGCTGCTCTCGTACATGACCGGCCCACAGCTCGGGCAGGTCCGGGCCGGCTCGATGGCCGCGCTGACCAGCGTGCGCACCGCCGTGTGGTCGGGCGGCATCGCGTGTGTGGCCGCCGTCGGGCTGCTGGCCGCCTCGCTGCCCAAGCTGATGGCCTACGACGCGCGGACCAACCCGCACGCGCTGCGCATGCGCGCGGCCCGCGCCGCCCGCGCGGCGGGCCCCGCGCCGCACTGAGGCGCGGATAGGGCGGCGGGGGCCGGTCGTCCACCGGGCGGGGGCCGGCTCGCGAGCGGACCCCCGCGACGGGGTCGAGGGGCCCACGGCGGGGTCACACGGTGAGGACGAGCTTGCCCTGGAGGTGGCCGCCGTCGAGCAGTCGGTGCGCGTCGGCGACGCGTTCGAAGGGGAACGACTCCCGCACGTGGACCCGGAGCCTGCCCCCTTCGACGAGTTCGACCAGGCCGCGCAGGGCGACCGGGTCGGGGTCGACCGCGATGCCGCTGAAGCGCAGGCCGGCCGCCTCGTACGCGGCGGCGAGCTCCACGTTCTCCTCGGCCACCGCCGTCACCAGGTGACCGCCCGGCCGGAGCACGTCGAGCGACCGCTCGACGCTGTCGCCACCGACCGTGTCGAGCACGACATCGATATCGCGGGCCACCGTGGTGAAGTCGACCGCCGTGTGGTCGATCACCTCGTCGGCGCCGAACCCCTCGACGAACGCCCGCTTGCTCCCGCTGGCCGTCGCGGTCACGTGCGCACCCAGCGCCTTGGCGATCTGGATCGCGACGTGACCGACCCCGCCTCCACCGCCGTGGACCAGCACCCGGTCGCCCTCGCGCACACCGGCGACGTCGACGAGGCCCTGCCACGCCGTCAGGCCGACGATCGGCAGCGCCGCCGCCTCGACGTGCGAGAGCGCCGCCGGCTTGCGCACCAGGTGCAACGCCGGCGCCGACACGAACTCGGCGTACCCGCTCGCCGCCCGGGGGAACAGCGGCATCCCGAACACCTCGTCACCGGGCCTAAACCGCCAGGTCCGCGCCTCCTCGACGACACCGCTGACGTCCCAGCCGAGGGTGAACGGCGGCTGGCCGATCAGCGGGAACTCGCCGGCGCGCAGGCGCGCCTCCAGCGGGTTCAGCCCGATCGCCCGGACGCGGACGAGGACTTCGGTGGGCAGCGGTCGGGGCTTGGGCGCGTTCGCGACGGTGAGCACCTCGGGGCCGCCGAGGGTCTGCTGGGTGATGACTCGCATGACTCTCCTGGCTGGGGATCGGGGGGGGAGAACCCACGCTAGGTCTCCGACAGGAACCGGCGGGTACCTTGGGCGCCATGAGCGGATTCGGTCCCGGTGCTCCCTTCCTCGCCGACTGTCCGGCGCGCCTGACGGTCGAGCTGATCGCCGACAAGTGGACGGCGGTCGTGCTCTACGGCCTCAGCCAGGGCCCGGTGCGCCACGGCGAGCTGGTCGAGCTGATCGGCGGTATCTCCCGCAAGGTGCTCACCCAGACGCTCCGACGGCTTGAGGCCCACGGGCTCGTCCTCCGCCGCGCCTACGCCGAGGTGCCGCCCCGCGTCGAGTACGCCCTCACCCCGCTCGGGGCGACGCTGATCGACCCGATCCACATGCTGACCGAGTGGGCACGGGCGAACGGCGAGGCCGTACTCGACGCGCTCGACGCCGGCGCCGGGCCGGCCGCCCCCGACAGCTGAGGCCGGCCTCAGCTCCGCGGCGGTGCGTCGACGACCTGGATCAGGGGCTTGCCCGGGGCGGTGCGGCGCGCGGTGAACGCGGCGGGCGCCTCGGCCAGCGGGTAGACGGTACCCACGAGCGTGCGCAGCCGGCCTTCCTGGACCCGGCGGGCCAGGTCGGCCAGGCGGTGCCGGTCGGGCTCCACGACGAAGAAGACCGCGCGACCGTCGTCGGGGCGCACGGTGGGCGGGGCGGCGATGGTGACCAGCGTGCCGCCGGGCCGCACCAGGGCGGCGGAGGCCGCCAGCACCTCGCCGCCGATCACGTCCACCACCAGGTCCACCGGGCCCGCGTCGGCCAGCGCGTCGGTGTCCAGGTCGAGGAAGTCGCCGGCCCCCAGCTCCAGGGCCGTGGCGCGGTCCCGGGCCCGGCCGGTGCCGATCACATGGGCCCCGGCCTGCTGGGCGAGCTGGACCGCGAGCGAGCCGACCCCGCCGGCCGCGCCGTGGATCAGCACGCTCTGGCCGACGGCCAGGCGCCCGTGGTCGAAGAGGGCCTGCCAGGCGGTGAGCCCGGAGATCGGCAGCGCCGCCGCCTGGACGTGGCTGACGGACGCCGGCAGCGGCGCCAGGTTGCGGGCCTCGACCGCCACGTACTCGGCCAGCGTGCCGTCCCGCGTCCAGTCGGTCAGCCCGAACACCCGCTGGCCCACGGTGAGCCCCGTCGTGCCGTATCCCAGCTCGGTCACCACGCCCGACACCTCGTGGCCGGGGATGCTGGGGGCGCGGTCGCGCCCGGCGCGGTCGGTCCAGGTGCCCGGCCAGCCCAGCTCGCCGGGCGTGAAGCCGGCCACGTGCACCCGCACCACGACATCGTTCTCCGCCGCGTGCGGAGCCGGCACCTCCGCGTACGTCAACCCGTCAACGCCGGCCTGTCGGTCACCGGTCCTGATCGCCCTCATCGTCACTCCCGCTCGGTTGGCCACCCGTGTCGCATCGCTCATGACCGGGACGCTACCGACGCCCTTGGCCGGTCTCCTGGTCCAAATTCCGCCGGGGATCTTGGGCCAAGTTTCGGGCGCCGCGCCGCGCCTCGCGGTGCTGACCTGCCCGTACCCGGGGGGAGAGCGGGGCGGGGGCGGGGCGGGCGACCTAGTCGTTCCAGCGGGGGTCGCTCTGCCAGTCGCGCTCGCGGTCCTGGGTGTGCTCGATCGCGTGGGCCGCCTCCTCGCGCGTGGCGTAGGGACCCAGCCGGTCCGCCGCCCGGCACTCGGGACCCTCCTCCACGCGCCCGTGGCGCACGCAGTAGTACCACTCGCCGGGCTGGCCCGGCTTCCCCCGGGAGAACACTGCCATCGGTGACCCGCCTTCCTCGTCCGTCCCACCCGCACCGCGTCCGCGTGTGCTGGCTCACTTGCCGCCATGGTGCCCGATGCGGCCTGGATACACTCGCTGGCATGTCTGGCCAGTCGCTTCTCGTTCCGGGGCAGCTCTCCCCCCTTCGCACCGTCCCCGCCGCCATCGCGCGGCCCGAGTACGTGGGGAAGGACGCCCCCACTCCGTACACCGGGCCCGAGGTGCAGGACGCCGAGACCATCGAGCGGATGCGCGTCGCGGGGCGTATCGCCGCGCAGGCGCTGGCGGAGACCGCGCGGCACATCGCACCGGGCACCACCACCGACGAACTCGACCGCGTCGCGCACGAGTTCCTCTGCGACCACGGCGCGTACCCGTCCACGCTCGGCTACCGCAAGTACCCCAAGTCACTGTGCACCTCGGTCAACGAGGTCATCTGCCACGGCATCCCGGACTCGACCGTGCTGCGCGACGGCGACATCGTGAACCTGGACATCACCGCGTACATCGGCGGGGTGCACGGCGACAACAACGCCACCTACCTGTGCGGCGACGTCGACGAGGAGTCACGGCTGCTCGTGGAGCGCACGCGGGAGTCGCTGACCCGCGCGATCAAGGCGGTCAAGCCCGGCCGACAGATCAACATCATCGGCCGCGTCATCGAGTCGTACGCCAAGCGCTTCGGCTACGGCGTGGTGCGGGACTTCACCGGCCACGGCATCAACAGCTCGTTCCACTCGGGCCTGATCGTGCCGCACTACGACAGCCCGCACCACACCACCGAGATCCGGCCGGGCATGACGTTCACCATCGAGCCGATGCTGACGCTGGGCACCCACGAGTACGACATGTGGGAGGACGGGTGGACCGTGGTCACCAAGGACCGCAAGCGCACCGCCCAGTTCGAGCACACGCTCGTGGTCACCGAGACCGGCGCGGACATCCTCACCCTCCCCTGACACCCGGCGCCCGGCGGCGGGGCGCCCCCCGTCCCCGGCGACCGGTCGGGTACGCGCTCACGCGGCGGCGGACACCACCCGGTGTCCGCCGCCGCCGTCGTCGCGCGGGCCATCGCCCACACCGGGCTCAGGCGCTGAGCGCGCCGGGGCCGTCGGTGCCGAAGTGCTCGCCGAGCTCCCGGAAGAGAGCGGTGTTCAGCGCGAAGGCGCGCCGGCACTCCTCGATGACGCGCTGCTTCTCCAGGTCGTCCACCGGCAGGGCGTCCAGCAGCGCGCGGTACTCGCGCTTGAACGCGGCCGGGTTGTCGATGCCCTCGAAGACGTAGAACCGCACCCCGTCGCCCTTGCGCGCGAAGCCCCAGGTCTTCTCGGCCGTGCCCCGGATGATCTGGCCGCCGGAGAGGTCGCCGAGGTAGCGCGTGTAGTGGTGGGCGACGAAGCCGCCGGGCCAGCTCCGCGCGCACTCGGCCACACGCTCCGCGTACGCCGCCGTGGCCGGCAGCGGCTCCAGGCCCGCGCGCCACTCGGGGCCGCCCAGGAAGGCCAGGTCGCGCTCCAGCTCGGCGGTGCGGGCCAGTTCGGCGCGGAGGAAGGGGCCCGCGACGGGGTCGGCGGCCAGCGTGGCCGGGACGCTCTCCAGGGCCCGGTAGACGAACCAGAGCTGCTCCGTGTAGCGCCGGAAGGCGGTCACGCCGAGCTGGCCGCCGAGCATGGCGCCCATGAACGTCGAGGTCTCCGCCTCGGTGTGCTGCGCGTGCGAGGCGGTGCGGATCACCGTAGAGAACGGCTCGGGTGCGGGTACGGCGTCCAAGACGGACCTCCGGGTGCCGGGGGACGAGAGAGAACAGGGCCCCTCATGCCGAAAACGACCTGAGAAGCCGACAACAGCGCGAGAGGCCCGCTTCGTGGGCGACCCGCCCTCCGATTGTGTCTACTTAGGCTCACCTAAGTCAATTGGTTACCGACGATCTGTCGGTAAAAACCCTACCGCCGTCTCCCCCGCACGGCAGGCGGGGGAGACGGCGGAGGCTGTGCGTGGGCCGTGACGTATCCGCAGGCCACGGCTGGCGTGGCCGGCCCGTGCCCGGCGATCTGGGGCCGCCGGGCACGGGTGGGGGCGGCGCGGGGCGCCGGCGCCGAGGGCTCAGCCCTGGGCGGGGGTGGCCGCCGAGCGGCGCCGGACGGCGAAGGCCGCCGCCCCGCCGCCGACGACGAGCACGCCCGCGGCGCCGAGCAGCACGCCGGTGGGGACGTCCGCGCCGGTGGCGGCCAGCGAGCCGGAGCCGCCCGTGCTGCCGCCGCCGGTCACGCCACCGGTGCCCATCGCCTCGGTGCCCGAGCCAGTGCCGCCGACGCCGCCGGTGCCACCCGAGCCGGCCTCGCCGCCCGAGCCGGCCTGGCCGTCGGCGTCGGCGGTGCCGCCGGCGGTGCCGACGCCGCCCGGCAGGCTGGCGCCCTTGTCGAGCGAGACGGCCACGTTGACCGGGTCGAGCCGCTCACCGGCGTGGTAGTAGCCGGCGAACGCCTTGGCGCCGCTGGCGGTGAGCGTCGCCGGGACGTTCTTGAGGGTGACCACCTTGCCGGTGACGGTCGGCCCGCCGGCGGGGAGCCTCAGGTCGGCCAGCGTCAGGTTGTCGCTCTTGGTGACCTTGCCGGTCTTCATGTCCTTGGAGGACAGGTCCGCCACCAGGGTGCCCCGGCTGCCCTTGACCCTGACCTTGAGGTCGCTGACGCTCAGGTCGAGCTTGCCGGCGTGGCCGGTGAAGCGCACCGCGCCGGCGAACTTGGCGTCCAGGGACTTGTCGGTGGCCTGGTAGCTACCACCGCCCTGCGGGAAGCGGTAGATCTGGCCCCGCTTCGCGGCGCCGCCGGAGAGCGTGACCTTGCCGCTGGCGATCGGCCCCGTGACGTACTTACGGAAGCCTTCCTTGACGCCCCAGTCGAGGTTGCCGGAGAAGATCTCGCCGCTGGCGCCGGACCGCTCGCCGGTGCCGCTGGTCGGCTTGCCCGTGGGCTGGTCGGTGGGCTTGGCGGTCGGGCCGCCCGTCGGGTTACCGGTCGGGTTGCCCGTGGTGGGCCCGTCGGTCGGCTTGCCGGTGGGCTGGTCGGTGGGCTTGCCGGTCGGCTGGTCGGTCGGCTTGCCCGTGGGCTGGTCGGTCGGCTTGCCGGTCGGCTGGTCCGTGGGCTTGCCGGTGGGCGGGTTGGTGGGCTCCGGCTTCACCGGGCCGCCCGGGGTGACCGTCAGGGTCGCCGGGTCAAGGTCGTCACCGGCCGCGTAGAAGCCGTTGAACGCCTTGGCGCCGTCGGCGGTCAGCTTGGCGGGGATGTTCGCGAAGGTCATCGCGCCGCCCTCGCCCTGGCCCGGCCGGACCGCGCTCAGGTCCAGGTCGGCCAGGCGCACGTCGTCGCTGTTGGTGACCTTGCCGGTGTTCATGTCCTTGGCGCTGACGTCGGCGGTGATGGCGCCGGTGGTGCGCGCGGTGCTCAGCTTGACGTCGCTCAGCCTCAGGTCGAGCTTGCCCTCGTGACCGGCGAAGCGGACGCCGCCCTTGAAGGCGGTGCTGACCGCGTGCGTGCCGGTGTCGTAGGTGCCGGCGCCGTCGACGAAGGTGAACGGACCGTTGCCGGCCGCCTGTCGGGCACCGCCCGAGACGGTGATCTCGCCGTGGGCGATGGGCCCGGCGACGTACTTGCGGAAGCTCGCCTTGACGCCCCAGTCCAGGGTGCCGTTCCTCAGCTCCAGCTTCGGCGGCGCGCTCGGCTTGTCGTCGCCGCCGGCGGCGTACGCGACGACGGGCAGGCTCAGGGCGGCGGCGCCGAGGGTGGCGGCGGTGGCGATGGCGGCCGTCCGTACGACGCTGGCGCGCCGCGTTCTCCGGGGAGCGGGGTGGGTGGCGGACATGGTCGGTCTCTCCTTGCGTTGGGGGTGGGGCCGGCCGCCGGGGGCAGCGGTCGGGCCCGTTGGGTTGCGGGCGGCGCCGGCGCGTACGCGTCGGGGGCCGCCCGGGCCGGGCGGCGCACGGTCGGGGGTCCGTTCGCCGCGCGGCTGCCCGTCGCGTGCTCGCGTGGGGCGTGCGGGGGCGTGCGACCTGGCACGGCGGGGCCGCGCCGGGTCGTGGTTCGGGGGGTGGCGCTCCGGGGGCGCCCCGGTCAACCGCCCGAGGGCGCGCCGTCGGTGTCGGTCGTGGTCGTGGTGGCGGCGTCGGTGTCAGCGGGGCCGGCGGGCGGGGTGGGGCGGCGTCGGCGGACGGCGTAGAGGGTGGCCGCGGCGCCCGCCACCAGCAGCGCGGCGCCGCCGGTCACCAGCACCGGGGTGGACGGCCCGGCGGAGCCCCCGTCGTCGGCGGGGTCGTTCGCCGGGGCCGCCAGGGCCGTGGCCGAGCGCGTCGGCTCCGGGGTGCTGGTCGGCTCGCTGCCCAGGTCGGGCAGGGGCGGCAGGGTGGCCTTCGCGTCGGTGGCCACGGCCAGCGACAGGGGGTCCATCGCGGTGCCGGCCCGGTATCGGTCGCCGAACGCGCGCGCCCCTTCGCGGGTCAGCTTGGTCGGCGCTTCCGCCACCGTGACCAGGCCGTCCTTCGGCGCGGAGCCCTTGAGGGCCGGGGCGTCGAAGGTGACCAGGGGGACGTCGCGACGGGTGGCCCCGTCGGTGCTCACGTCGGCCGCCAGGGTGCCCCGGCCGTCGGCGACCCTGACCCGTACGCCGCTGAGTGCGAGGTCGAGATCGGTGCCGGTGAAGTGCGTACGGCCGGCGAAGGTGGCGTCCAGGGTGCCGGCGCGCGGGTCGTAGGCGCCCTTGCCGGCGGTGAAGCGGAACAGCGCGCCGCCGTCCCGTGCCCCGTCGGTGAGTTGCCAACGGCCCTTGGCCACGGGCCCGGTGACGTACTCCCGGAAGGTGCGGCGCACCCCCCAGTCGACGGCGGCGTCGGCGATCTTCCCGGCGTCCTTGGCCCGGCCCTTCGCGGCGTCCCCGGCCGGCTCGGTGGGTTTGGCCTTGCCGCCCTGGTCACCCGTGGCGCCCTTGGCGGCGTCGCCCGTGTCCTTCGCCTCGGCGCCGCCGGGCTGGTCCGCCGCGCCGGTTACGACGTCGGCCGACAGGCTCAGCGGGTCCAGCGGGGTGCCGGCGGTGTAGTAGCCGGCGAACGCCTGGGCGCCGCGCGCGGTGAGGGTGGTCGGGATGGAGTTGAGCACCACGGCGGTGCCGCCGCCGCGCATGGTCACCCGGGACAGGTCGAGCGAGGCCAGCGGGACCTGGCTGGCGCTGGTGACCTTGCCGGTGCCCTTGGCCTTGCTGACCACGTCGGCGTACAGGGTGCCGGTGCCGGTGCCCGGCGTGCGCACGGTCAGCCGGCTCAGGCGCAGGTCGAGTTCGTAGGAGCCGCTGGCCGTGCGGTGGCCGAGGAAGTGCACGCCGCCGGTGAACGCGGCGCCGAAGGAGCCGCTGGTCGGGTCGTAGGAGCCGGCGGCCGAGTGGAAGCGGAACTGGCTCTCGCCGACGGTGGCGGCGCCCCCCTCCAGGCTCCAACTGCCCTGGGCGATGGGCCCGGTGACGTAGCGCTGGAAGGAGGACTTCAGGCCCCAGTCCAGGCGCCCGCCGGAGACCGTGCGGTCCGCCGCGTGGGCGGCGGTGGCGGGTGACAACGCGCCGAGGAGCCCGGCGAGCAGCACGAGCACACAGGCGCGGGTGGGTCTGAACGGCAGCATCAGTGCCCCTCCCGAAGCGTAGCGATGAAGGTAAGGCTAACCTAAGCTACAGCTCGGCCCGGTCGGAACCCCGGGGCCGGCACACCGTGGACGGCAGGACGACAGAGAGGCGTTAACGTGCAGCAACGGCAGTCGGGGAGGACTCCCGCCCGCGTCCCGCGCATCGTCGCCGCCCTGGCCGCCGCGCTGACCCTCGCGGTCGGGCTCACCGGATGCGGCGACTCCGAGGGCGGCTCGGGCGGCTCCGGGAAGAACGCCTCCACGGCGAGAGCGGAGACGCTGGAACCGCTGGCGGACCGGCCCACGCCCCACCTGCCGGCCACCGTCACCTCGGCCGACGGGCACCGCACGA
This sequence comes from Streptomyces sp. NPDC057702, assembly GCF_042799315.1. NCBI lineage: Bacteria > Bacillati > Actinomycetota > Actinomycetes > Kitasatosporales > Streptomycetaceae > Streptomyces > Streptomyces sp. NPDC057702. Next base: position 42,884 of record NZ_JBHVJC010000013.1, read on the forward strand.
CCGTGACCAGCACGGAGCGGATCGTGCCGCTCACCGGCTCGCTGTCGGAGATCGTCTTCACCCTGGGTCTCGGCGACCACGTCGTCGGCCGCGACGTCACGGCCGACTTCGCCCAGGCCCGGAAGCTGCCGGTGGTGACGCGGGCGCACGACGTGTCGGCCGAGAACGTGCTCTCGCTCAGGCCCACCGTCGTGCTGGCCGACACCGGCACCGGCCCGGCCGAGGCCATCGACCAGATCCGCGACGCGGGCATCCCGCTGATCGTCCTGGCACCGGCCAAGAAGCTCGACGACGTCGGCACCCGCATCGACGCGGTGGCCGCCGCACTGGGCGTACCGGACGCGGGCAGGGCGCTGCGCCAGCGCACCGAGGGCCGGATCGAGGCCGTCCGGGCCGACATCACGCCCCCCGCCGACGGCAAGCGCCCCCGGGTGGCGTTCCTGTACCTGCGCGGCTCGGCCGCCGTCTACCTGCTGGGCGGGCGCGACTCGGGCGCCGGCTCGCTCCTGGAGGCGGCGGGCGCGCGGGACGCCGGCGAGGAGTCGGGCCTGACCAAGGACTTCACGCCGATCACCAGCGAGGCACTGGCCAAGGCCGCCCCGGACGCGATCCTGGTGATGACCAAGGGACTCGACTCGGTCGGCGGCGTGGACGGGCTGCTCAAACTGCCCGGCGTCGCCGAGACCCCGGCCGGCATGGACCGCCGCGTCGTCTCGGTCGAGGACGGCAAGCTGCTGAACTACGGCCCCCGGACCGACCAGGTACTGCGCTCGCTGGTGGACCAGTTGTACGAGGACGCGGCATGACGATCTCGGCCACTCCCCCACCGCCTTCCGGGCCCGCGCGGGCCGGGAAGCCGTCGCGCCCCGAGGCGCCCGCGCGGGCGGAAGAGTCCGCCGGGCCCGGGGGGTTCGCGCACGCCACGCCGGACACCGCTCACCGGCGGCCCGCCCCCACTGGCGGGCGGCGGCGCACCCGGGCCGCCACGCTGACCGTGGGGCTCGTCCTCGCGCTGGCCGCGCTGTGCCTGGTCGCCGCCGGCACCGGCGCGTACGACATCCCCGTGGGCGGCGTCATCCGCTCGGCGCTGCACCGGATGGGGCTCGGCGGGGCCCCGTTGGACCGGGTCGGCGAGAGCGTGCTGTGGAACGTACGGCTGCCGCGTGTGGTGCTGGCCCTGCTGGTCGGGGCGTCACTGGGGTGCGCGGGGGCGCTGATGCAGGGCGGGTTCGGCAACCCGCTGGCCGAACCGGGCGTGATCGGCATCTCGGCCGGCGCCGCCGTCGGCGCGGTGGGCTCCATCGCGCTCGGCCTCACCTTCCTCGGCGACTGGACCGTCACCGTCTGCGCCTTCGCCTCCGGGCTGCTGACCGTGCTGGTCGTGTACGCGCTCTCGCGGTCGGACGGCAAGACCGAGGTGGTCACCCTCATCCTGACCGGCATCGCCGTGAACGCCTTCGCCGGGGCGCTGATCGGCCTGTTCATCTTCTTCGCCGACAACGCGCAGATCACCCAGATCACCTTCTGGCAGCTGGGCAGCCTCTCCCAGGCCACCTGGCCCAAGGTGCTCGCGGTGCTGCCGTGCGCGGTGGCCGGCCTCGCCCTCGCCCCGTTCTACGCCCGCCAACTGGACCTGCTGGCCCTGGGCGAGCGCCCGGCCCGGCACCTGGGTGTCGACGTGGAGCGGCTGCGGGTGGTCGTCGTCCTGCTGGTCGCGCTGCTGACGGCGGCGGCCGTCGCGGTCGCGGGCATCATCACCTTCGTCGGCCTGCTGGTGCCGCACCTGCTGCGGATGGCCGCCGGCCCGGGGCACCGCTTCCTGGTGCCGGGCAGCGCGCTGGGCGGGGCACTGGTCCTGGTCGCCGCCGACCTCGCGGCGCGCACCGTGGCCCAGCCGGCCGAGCTACCGCTGGGCGTGCTGACCGCGCTGTTCGGCAGTCCGTTCTTCTTCTGGCTGCTCCGCAGGACCCGTCGCAAGCAGGGAGGTTGGGCATGATCGCGCGCGCTCTGGCGGGCCGGCTGACCGGTCGGGCCCGGCGGCTTCCGAGCCGCCCCGCGCCCGGCGACCTGGCGGCGGACGTGACCGACCTGCGCGTGCGCCTGGGTGAGCGGCCGGTGCTCAGCGAGGTGGGGCTGAGCGTGCGGGCGGGCGAGGTGCTCGCGCTGGTCGGGCCGAACGGCGCGGGCAAGTCCACGCTGCTGGCCGCGCTCGCCGCCGACCTGAGCGCCGAGTCGGGTGTCGTGCGGATCGACGGCCGCCCCGTGACCGACTGGAGCCCGGCCGAACTGGCACTGCGCCGGGCCGTGTTGCCCCAGTCCGCCGCGCTCTCCTTCCCCTTCACGGTGGAGGAGGTGGTGCGGATGGGCCGGGCCCCGTGGGCGGGCACGCCGGCCGAGGACGAGGACGACCCGGCGGTGGCCTCGGCGATGGCCCGCACCGAGGTCGCCGAGTTCGCCGACCGGCCCTTCGGCTCGCTCTCCGGCGGCGAGCGGGCCCGCGTCGCGCTGGCCAGGGTACTGGCCCAGCGCACGGCCCTGCTGCTGCTGGACGAGCCGACCGCCGCACTCGACCTGCGCCACCAGGAGTTGGTGCTGCGGGTGTGCCGGGAGCGGGCCACGGCCGGCGACGCCGTGGTCGTGGTCCTGCACGACCTGGGACTGGCGGCGGCGTACGCGGACCGCACCGCGATCCTGCACGGCGGGCGGATCGCCGCCGACGGGCCGGCCGACGAGGTCTTCGACGAGGCGCTGCTGTCCGAGGTCTACCGACAGCCGGTGGAGGTGCTGCGCCACCCGCGCACCGGGGTGCCCCTGGTGGTCCCCCGCCGCGAGGCCGGCCACGGCCCACTCCGCTGACCCACCCCCGGGCGAGGCACGGGCGCACGCCGGCGGGCGGAGGCGTGGCGGGGGGAGCGGGCGGTGGACCGGCGAGCCAGGTCGTACGTCGGCCGGCCGGAGGGGGAGACCGAAGGGGAGGCCGTGCCGTGCGCCGGCGGGGCGCACCGCACCTCGCGCGGGCCGGCTCGGTGGCTGCGGAGGCGGCCGGTCCCCGGGCCCGGGCGGCGGCACGCCCCGTATAGGGTTGCGCCGTTCGTGGCGTCCCCGGTGCAGAGCGAGGCGCACCCGATGGAGCAGGAGCCCATGATGGGAAGGTTGCCCCGGCTGGCGTTGACGGCGCTGTCGACCACGGTGCTGCTGACGTTGACCGGCTGCGTGACGGTGCACGGCGAGCGCGCGGTGATCCCGGCGGTGAGCGAGGAGGAGGCCCCCCGGGTCCTTCGCCAGTTCACCGACGCGTACAACAAGGCGTGGCGCGCGGCCGATCCGAAGCTGATCGCCCGGGCCGAGACGGGCCCGCTCCTGGCCATCGGCAAGGCGGACCTGACGGCGGAGCGGGCCGAGCACCCGAAGGGCAACCCGCGCGCGAGCGATCTGGAGTTCAAGGACGCCCGCTACACCATCCCGCGACAGGCCGGCTGGCCGAAGTTCTTCGTCGCCGACGCGGACAGCAACCGTGGCACCAGCCGCTGGATGCTGCTGTTCACCCGGGGCGGCCCGCACGAGCAGTGGCGGGCCGCGTACCTGTCCCTGCTCAGCGACGACGAGGTGCCCGACTTCGCGCTGGACGAGGAGGGCTACGCCGAACCGGTCCCCACCGGCGCGGACTCCGGGCTGGCGATGCGCCCCGACCAGCTCAGCTCCGCGTACGTGAACTACCTGATGACGGGCGAGGGCGGGCGGTTCGCCGACGGGCCGGCCACCTCCGCGCTGCGGGCGGAGCGCCAGAAGCACGTGCGCACCCCGAAGTACTGGACCGAGTACATCGACACCCCCGCGCGCGGCGGCGACTTCGCGCCGGTCGGGTTGCGCACCAGGGACGGCGGCGGCGTGGTCTTCTTCGCCTCCTACCACCGCCAGAAGCAGACCGCCGCCAAGGGCTACCGGCCGACCCCGCCCAAGCGGGTCGAGGCGGTCATGACCGGCGAGGTCCGCAAGGCCATCACGCTGACCCGGGTCTTCGAGTCCTCCGTCCGCGTCCCGGCCGGGAACGCGACGGAGCGCGAGGTGGTCTTCCTCAACCGGCTTGAGGGCGTCACGACGGCCAAGGGCGAGTAACGCGGGCCGCCGGCGGGCGCCCCGACGGGCGCTCCGCGGCGGACGGTGGGGCCCGGCCGGGGCCGGGCCGGCGCGCGAGGGGCTCAGTGGCCGATCGGCCAGGCCGCCGTCTCGTGGTCCGCGTTCTCACTCGCGTACAGCGCGCACGCGTCGGTGAGCGTCTCCAGCAGGGACAGCGGGTCGGGCAGCGGGCGCTCGGGGCCCAGCAGCCAGGCCACGTGCCCGTCGCCCGGCAGTCGCGCCGGCGGCACCAGCACGTAGCTACCGCGACAGTGCCAGCGCAGCCCGGGGTGCTCGTCCATGGTCTCGGGGTGGCAGTCCAACTCGCAGGGCCACCACTCGTCCTCGTCGTCCGGGGTGCCACGGGTCGCGGTGAAGAACAGCATCCGGTCCGGGCTGCACGTCGCGACGGGCCCGACCTCCACGCCGGCGGCGCCGAGCCGCTCCAGGGCGTGCCGACCGGCGTCGACCGGCACGTCGAGGACGTCGTGCGCGATGCCGGTCGCGGTGATGAAGTTGGCCTCGGGCTGGGCCCGCAGCCACTGGGTGACGCGCTCGGCGTCGGTGGTGGCCTGGGTCTGCCAGGCGAAGGACACGGGATGTCGGGCCGGGGTCGGACAGCCCACGCGCTCGCAGGAACATCGGTAGCCGGCCGGGTGGGCGGCGGGGGCCAGGGGGAAGCCGGCGCGCGCCGCGGCCGACAGCAGGTCCTCACGCGCGCCCCCGGCGCCCGCCGGGTCCGCGTCCGATCCGCCCCTGGGTCGGCGCAGCCACTGGGAGAACCTGCCTTTGCGTTCCATATATCCCCTCGCTTCACCGCTGTCCTGCGATCAATGCTGCCACCATCCTGCTCCCCGGGTGACCGCGGTACGGAGCCGGGGCGGCAGAGACTATCCCGCTGCCCGGTCCCGAGTGGGGGCAAATCCCGATTTTTGGCCCTAGCGTTTTGCTTATGATCACTCGGGGCGTGGCACTGGCCGTCCACCCGCCGGACCTGAGCGCCCCGCCGCGCCCAGGGCGTGGGCGGCGGGGCCCGGTGGTCTCCGGCCCCGCCGCCCGGACCCCGGCGCGGGGCCCCCCGGCTACGGGGAGGGGGGCCGCCCGGGGGGGGGGGGGGGGGGGCAGCGAGGCGCGCGCCGCCCGGCGTCCGGGGTGGGGCGGCGCGCGGGGGCGGGGGGCGGCGTCCGGCTAGCCGGCCGTGGGGGTGGCGGCGATGCCGCGCAGCGCCTGGTCCACGACGGCGTCCGCGTACGCGTGGCTCATCGGCAGGGTCCGCAGCGACCAGCGGTGGAAGACGGGGCCGACGATCATCTCGACGGCCACCCGCACGTCCACGTCGGCGGCGACCTCGCCGGCCGCCTGGGCCGCGCGCAGTCGGCCCTCCCAGGCGGCGAGCTGGGGTTCCAGGACGCGGGCGTTGAGCTCCGCGCCGAGTTCGGGGTCGTTCTGGCTCTCGGCCACCAGCGCGCGGGTGGGCAGCGCGTACTTGGGGTGGTCCATCTCGTCCACGGTGGCGCGCAGGACGGACTTGAGGTCGGCGGCGAGGTCGCCCGTGTCCGGCAGGGTGATCTCCGGGGCGCCGTCGCTCTGGTCGAGGAAGGAGTCGAAGAGTACGGCGGCCTTCGAGGGCCACCAGCGGTAGATCGTCTGCTTGCCCACGCCCGCGCGGGCCGCGATGGCTTCGATGGTGAGCTTGCCGAAGCCGACCTCGCCGACGAGTTCGAGGGCGGCGTCCAGGATCGCGCGGCGCGAGCGTTCGCTGCGGCGGCTTGAGTCGGGGGCCGTCTTGCGGGCCATGTTCTCGGTCATACCGCCAACCTACCAACCACGAGACGAGACGCATCGTCTTGACAAGACGACGCGTCTCGCGGAAACTCCCCCGTAGACGAGACGAACCGTCTCGCCCACGGGTCGGCCCCGGCGCCGCCCGCACCCCGCACAGAGAAAGAGGCACCCATGAGCAAGGGACGCTCCGGAAGCATGCTCGGCGTCGGCGGCACCCGCGCCAACCTCTCCCGCTCCGCCCTGCGCGGCGGGCGCGGCGGGCGCGGGGCCCCGGGCCCCGACCCGATGGCGCGGAAGCGGGAGCTGCTGCGCGAACTGCGGGAGAGGAACGGGGAGACCGACGCGTGACCCCGCCGCCGCGAGCGGGGCCGCCCGCCCCGTCCGCGCGACGCTCCAGCACCAGGGCGCGCGGGCCCGTGGCCACCTTCGGCCGCGGGCCCACGCCGTGCGCCGAGGAGGCCGGCCGGGCCCGCGCGACCTCCTTCGGGGCACCCGCCGTGGGCCGCGCCAGTGCGCCGTGCGTACGCCGGCGCACTCGCCCGTCGGCGGGCATGGCGCGACCGACCGCGCGTGAAGGATCGTGTTACGTGACGAAGCGGCGCATAGTGACCGCTCAAGGGGTCGGTCTGGACTAGTGGCAAATGACCCACCCGGTCCATGTACGGCGGCCCAGCAGGATGGACGATTTTGGTGCGCACGCGATCCGTGCGCGCCCACCGCCACCGGGAGGAGCCCTCTTTGCGTACGTACCAGCGCCGCGCGATCCCGCGCCGCTACCTGATGTGCCCACCCACGCACTTCAAGGTCACGTACTCCATTAACCCCTGGATGGACCCGACCAAGCCCGTCGATCTCGCGCTCGCCCGCACCCAGTGGGAGGTGCTGCGGGACCGCTACCGGGCACTCGGCCACACCGTCGACGAACTGGCCCCCGACCCCGCGCTGCCCGACATGGTGTTCGCGGCCAACGGGGCGCTGGTCGTGGAAGGGCGCGTGCTCGGCGCCCGCTTCGCCCACCCCGAGCGCACGGCCGAGGCGGCGGCGCACGTCGCCTGGTTCCGCTCCCACGGGTACGCCGAGGTCTACGAGCCGGAGCACATCAACGAGGGCGAGGGCGACTTCGCCGTCACCGCCTCGCTGCTGCTCGCCGGGCGCGGCTTCCGCAGCAGCCCGCTCTCCCACCCCGAGGCCCAGGAGTTCTTCGGCCGCCCGGTCATCGGCCTCGACCTCGTCGACCCCCGCTACTACCACCTGGACACGGCGCTGGCCGTGCTCGACGACTCCACCGACGCCGACATCATGTACTACCCGGGCGCCTTCTCCGCCGGCAGTCAGGCCGTGCTCGCCCGGCTCTTCCCGGACGCGCTGCTGGCCACCGAGGAGGACGCGGCGGCCTTCGGCCTCAACGCCGTCAGCGACGGCCGCCACGTGCTGCTGCCGCAGGAGGCGGTGGGCCTGTTCGAGCCACTGCGCGAGCGCGGCTACGAACCGGTCGGGCTCGACCTCGGGGAACTCCTCAAGGGCGGCGGCAGCGTCAAGTGCTGCACGCAGGAACTGCGGTAGCCGCGCCCGACCCCGCCGGCACGACCGCCCCCCGCGGCCGGCCGTGACCTCTCCCCCGCCGACCCCTCACCCCAGCCGGCCCGGCCCCCTGGCCGACCCCGGCTGAGCCAGCTCGGCCACCACCGGCCGACCCCGGCCACCCGCCAGCCTCGCGGGCCGGGCGCGGAACAGCCTCTCCCCCGACCCCGCGCCGGGCCCGCCCGACGCGTCCGCGCGTCCCGGGTACGCGACCTCGCCGCACGGGGCGGGCGCGCCGGGCCGAGCCCGCGAAGCCGCGCGAGCCCGGCGTACGGCGCCGGGGCGCGGACGGCCCCGGCACGCGCGCCGTGGTCGGCTCACTCCTCCCGGGCCGCGGGCCACGGATCGCCCCAGGTCACGTCGCGGGCCGCCCGGTAGAGCGCGCCACGCCGCTTGGTGACCACCTCGCGGCGCAACTGACCGTCGGCCGTGCACAGGTCCAACCACACCTGGCCCTTGCGGATCTGCGGGTGTCGCACCACCCGGTCCTCCGGCGTTCCGCCGCCCACCCCGGGCCGCGCCGCCACCACGTAGCTGAACTTCTCGTCCTCGTACGACAGCGAGCCGCCCTTGACCTGGCGGTGCAGCGAGGAGCGGTTGACCCGGGCCGCGAAGTGGCACCAGTCGCCGCCGGGCGCGATCGGGCAGGCTCCGCCGTGCGGGCACGGGGCCAGCACCCGCAGCCCCGCGCCGACCAGCCGTTCGCGCGCCCGCAGCACCCGCAGATAGCCCTCCGGGGTGCCCGGTTCGACCACCACCACGGCCTGCCCGGCGCCGGCCGCCGCGTCCACCACCGTGTCCCGGTCGGCCTCGGTCAGCTCGCCGAGCACGTACGAGACCGTGACCAGGTCGGCCGACTCGGGCAGGGTGAAACCGGCGCCGATGGGACGCCGCTGCCAGCGCGTGCCGCGCAGCGCCACCGAGTCGGCGTCCGCCGCCAGCTCGCGGCCGAGCGCCAGCGCGGGCTCGGCCCAGTCGTAGACGGTGCCGGTGCGCCGCCCGTCGGCCCAGGTCGCGGCGGTGGCCCAGGTCGCGGCGCCGGTGCCGCCGCCGATGTCGACGTGGCTGGCCGGCACCCAGTGCGGGGCGGTGTCACGCAGCGCACCGAGCGCGTGCCGGGCGGCCTCGAAGGTGGCGGGCATCCGGTACGCGGCGTACGCGGCCACGTCGGAGCGGTCGCGCAGGACCGGCGCCTCGGTCGGGGTGCGCCCCCGGTAGTTGCTGATGAGCCGCTCGACGGCCTGGGTGGCCTGCTTGGGCGGGAGCCCGTCGAGCAGGGTGGCCAGCGCGGCGCGCAGGCTCTCGCCGGTGACGGGGCCGACGTCGGCGTCGGAGGCCGGGTGGGTGACGGCGTCGGTGGCGGCGGTGGCCGCGCTCGGAGCGGGCCCGGGGGCGGCGTCCGTGGTGGCGTCCGGAGCGGTGTCCGGGACGGGGGGACGGGGGGCGTGCATCCGAGGAAGTTTAGTGCCTGCCCGGAGCCGGTGGGCGCGCGCCGATCGCGCGGGCCAGACGGGTGGCCGCGGCGGCGCGCGGCGCGTTGTCCGCCGGCCGGCGGCGGGGGTGCACGGTGTTGGCCAGCAGCACCAGATAGCCGCCGCTGGCCGGGTCCAGGACCAGGCTGGTGCCCGTGAACCCGGTGTGCCCGGCCGCCCCGCGCCCCGCCAGCTCGCCCATGAACCAGGGCTGGTCCACCGCGAAGCCCAGGCCCGGCGGCGCGAGCAGCGTCGCCACGGACGCGGGCGTCAGGACGCGGACCCCGCCGCGGGCGCCGCCGGCCAGCAGCGCCCGGCACAGGATCTCCAGGTCCCCGGCCGGCGCGAACAGCCCCGCGTGACCGGCGACGCCGCCCAGCGCGTACGCGTTCTCGTCGTGGACGACGCCGTGCACCGGTCCCCGGTCGAGCTTGCCCCACGGGGCGCGCTGGTCCTCCGTCGCCGCGATGTGGGGCCGCCAGCTCGCCGGCGGGTTGAAGCGGGTACGCCGCATGCCCAGCGGCCCGGTGAGCCCCTCCCGGATCAGCGCGTCCAGCGGGCGGGCGGTGACGCGCTCCAGGACCCGCTGGAGCAGCAGCATGTTCAGGTCGGAGTAGCGGTAGGCCCCGCCCGGCGCGCTCAGCGGCACCTCGGCGGCCACGGCGGCCCAGCGGGCGGCGAACGGGTCGCGCCCCGGGCTGACGGGCAGCGCGTACAGCGGCAGCTCGGGACGCAGCCCCGAGGTGTGCGTGAGCAGGTGGCGCACCGTGATGCCGTGCGCGGCGGCGGCGTCAAGCTCCGGGGCGTACGCGGCGGCCGGCCCGTCCAGCGCGAGGGTGCCCCGCTCCACCTCGCGCAGCGCCACCACCGCCGTGCACAGCTTGGTCAGCGAGGCCAGGTCGAAGACGGTGTCGGTACGCGCCGCCACCCGCGCCGGCCCGGGGCCCGGCGCGGCGTGCGGGGGCGGCAGTTCGACGCCCCGGTCGGCGGTCTCGTCGTAGCCCGCGTACCGCACCGCCCAGCCGAACGCCTCGCGGACCAGGGTGCGCTCGCCCTGCCCCGCGAGGACCACGACGCCCGCGCACCAGGGCCGCTCGCCGCGCGGCAGCGCCGCCACCTCGCGCACGAGCCGGGCCAGCTCGCCCCGGTCCGGGCCGGGGTGCCCCGGTCCGGTGTCGGGGGCCTGGCGCGCGCCGGTCGGGGGCGTGCCCGGTCGGGGGGCGGGGCCCGGCGGGGTGGTCAGCTCCGGGTCGGGCCGCCGGCCACCGGGGTCTGCTGGGCCCGCACCGTCTCGTTGCCGCTCGTCGCGCGCTGCCATGGACGGCACAGTCCCACGAACGCGGCGCCGGCGGCGAACGTGCAGCCGACCTGGACCACCGTCATCGGCACCGCCGTGTCCTCGCCCGCGATGCCGACCAGGGGCGAGGCGATCGCGCCGATCAGGAACGAGGTGGTGCCCAGGAGCGCGGAGGCCGAGCCGGCGGCGTGCGGGGTGCGCATCAGGGCCTGGGCGTTGGTGTTGGGCATGACCAGACCCATCGCGGACATCAGCACGAACAGTCCGGCGGCCATCGGCACCAGGCCCACCTCGCCGAACACGCCGCCCGCCATGAGCAGCAGCGCCACCGAGGCCGCCATGATCACCGCGAGCCCGACGGCCACGGCCTTGTCGAGGCTGACCCGGCCGACGAGCACCTTGCCGTTGAGCTGGCCGACGGCGACCAGGCCGATCGAGTTGAGGCCGAAGAGCAGGCTGAAGGTCTGCGGCGAGGCGCCGTAGATCTCCTGGATGACGAAGGCGGAGCCGGCGACGTAGGCGAACAGCGCGGCGAAGGCGAAGCTGCCCACCAGCGTGTAGCCGGTGAAGACGCGGTCGGCGAGCAGGCCGCGCATGGTGCGCATCGCCTCGCCCAGTCCTCCGGTGTGCCGCCGCTCGGGCGGCAGCGTCTCGCCCAACCAGCGCCAGACGACCAGCGTGAGCAGGATGCCGATGACGGTGAGGACGACGAAGACGCCGCGCCAGTCGGTCAGCCGCAGCACCTGGCCGCCGATCACCGGCGCGATGATCGGCGCGACGCCCGAGATCAGCATCAGTGTGGAGAAGAAGCGGGCCATCTCGACGCCGTCGTACAGGTCGCGCACGATCGCCCGTGCGATCACGATGCCCGCGGCGCCGGCCAGTCCCTGGAGCAGCCGGAAGGCGATCAGGAGTTCCGCGCCCGGGGCGAACGCGCAGATGGCGGTGGCGATCACGTAGATGACCATGCCGATGAGCAGCGGGCGGCGGCGCCCCCAGCGGTCGCTCATGGGCCCGACGACGAGCTGCCCCAGGGCCATGCCCGCCAGGCAGGCGGTGAGCGTGAGCTGCACGGTGGCGGCGGGGCTGTGCAGGGCGTCGGTCACCTCCGGCAGCGCCGGCAGGTACATGTCCATCGACAGCGGCGGCAGCGCGGTCAGGCCGCCGAGGATCAGGGTGACCAGCAGCCCCGTGCGGCGCTGCGCGGCGAGCCCCGGCGTGCCGGGAGCCGTGTCGGGGGCGGGGGCCGTGGCCCTGCTCCGCGGCCCAAAGGCGCGCTGGCCGGGCACGGTGGGGGCGGGGGCGGCGGCGGAGGAGCGCGCCGGCCGCCCGGGTATGACGGGGTCGGCGGTGGCGGCCGGGGCGTCGGCGACGCCGGCGGGGGCGTCGGGCACGGTGGCGGTCGTGGAGGCGGAGGTCGGGGTCTCGGTGGGCTCGGCCGCGCGGGGGCCGGGGTCCGTCATGCGTGACTCCATAGTCGTTTGGTGGCCTAACCATGTTGTCACGGTGGAGCCGTGGCTTTGGCCGTATCCGCTCGGCCGCGCACGTGATTCCCGGCTCAGCCCACCCGGCCCTCCGCCGCCCGTACGTGAGGGCCCCTGCCTGGTCGGGGCGGGTGGCGCGGGCGGGACGGTGGGGCGGGTACGAGGCGGGTGGGGCGGGGCGGCCGGCACGGACGGGCGGCCGGGCCGGTCGGCGACAGGGCGGCGGAGACGGCCGGCCGGCGCCGGCCCACGGTGGGGCCGGCGCGCGGTGGGGCGCCGTGTCACACGGTGGGGCCCGGTCGCGGGGCACGGGGGTGGTCCCCCGCGACAGGGTGTCGGGATCAGACCTGGTGCAGGCCCGGGTTGCCCGCCTCGGTGACGTAGGAGGCCACGGTCTCCACCGGTGCCCCCGGCTTGGTGACGTAGGGCACCGTCTTGTAGTCGGCGCGGGCCTGCTCGCCGTCCAGCGTGAGGGCCACGTAGCCGCGCTTGCCGTTGTAGAACTTCAGATGCGGGTTGGCCTTCATGTAACGGTCCCAGTTGTCCGGCTTCTCGGTGCCGTCCTTGCCACTGGTGATGGAGGTGGTGACGAACTCGACACCCACCGTCCGCGAGTCGGGCTTGGCGAAGTCGCGCTTGATGTCGAACCCGTAGTGCACGTGCACGTCGCCGGTCAGCACGACCAGGTTGTCCACGCCCGCGGACTCGGCCCCGGCGAGCACGCGCTCGCGCGAGGCCGGGTAGCCGTCCCAGGAGTCCATGCTCAGCTTGTAGTCGGCGCTGCTGGTGCTGCGCCGCTCGGCGAAGGTGACCTGCTGCGGGACGACGTTCCACACCGCGTTCGAGCGGCGCCAGCCGTCGATCAGCCAGCGCTCCTGCGCCGCGCCGGTCAGGGTGCGCGAGGGGTCGGTGGACTCGGGGCCGGGCACCTGCCAGCCGTCGCCGTACGCCTGGTCCGAGCGGTACTGGCGGGTGTCCAGGATGTCGAACTGGGCCAGCCGGCCGTACTGGAGGCGCCGGTAGAGCCGCATGTCGGGGCCGTTCGGGCGCTGCGGGGCGCGCAGCGGCTGGTTCTCCCAGTACGCGCGGTAGGCGGCGGCGCGGCGGATCAGGAACTCCTCCGGCGGGACGTCGTTCTCGGGGGTGTCGTCCGCGTAGTTGTTCTCGGTCTCGTGGTCGTCCCAGGTGACGATGAAGGGGTGTGCGGCGTGCGCGGCCCGCAGGTCCGGGTCGCCCTTGTAGAGGGCGTAGCGCAGCCGGTAGTCCTCCAGCGTGATCGTCTCGCGGTTGAAGACCGCCGGCAGCTTGCGGTCGGTGTAGTTGCGGGCGCCGCCGACCGAGTTGACCGCGTACTCGTACAGGTAGTCGCCGAGGTGGAAGACGGCGTCCAGGTCCTCTTCGGCCAGGTGACGGTAGGCCGTGAAGTAGCCGTCGTGGTACGCCTGGCAGGAGACCAGACCAAGGCGCATGTCGGCGACGCGGGCATGGGTGGCGGGCGCGGTGCGAGTGCGACCGGTCTCGCTGATCCACGCGCCGGCGCGGAAGCGGAAGTAGTACACGCGGCCCGGCGCGAGCCCGGCCGGCTCGACGTGCACGGTGTGGTTGAACTCGGCGAACGCGCTGGTGGTGCCGCGCCGCGCGATCCGGCGGAAGTTCTCGTCGTGCGCCAACTCCCAGCGCACCTGGACCTTCTTGCGCGGCAGGCCGCCACCGATCTCGAACGGGCGCGGGGCCAGCCGCGTCCACAGCACGACCGAGTCGGAGCGCGGGTCGCCGGAGGCCACGCCGAGGGTGAACGGGTTGTCCGCGATCCGCGCGGCGTCGTACGTCTCCGTCGCGGCCTGCGCGCTGCCCGGCAGGTTGGTGGCGAAGGCGAGCGCGGCGGCGGCGCCGGTGACGGTCAGGAACCGACGTCGGCCGAGGTGCGCCGCCGCGGCCCGTATGTCGCGCTCCGCCTCTTCTTCGTACGAGGAGTACGAGGACTGAGTCATCTGTGGCCCTCCTGGGCTGTTGAAGTCGCAGGCGATTGGAACGGCGACGGACGGCGGCCCGCTGACCCGTGTACGACCCACACGTGTCGGATGCGTGAGTTCCGTTCCCGTAACGGGCGTTTGCGGCAATCCGTGACGGGGGCCGTCGCGAGCGACGGGCTCGCCGGACCGGTGGGTGGCTGGCGTCCGGGCGGCTGGCGGCGCCGGGTGGTGGGCGGGGTGTGACGGTGGCGGCTGGAGGGGTGGCGGCGACGGGTGGGGGTGTGGCGGCGCCGGCTGGTGAGCACGGCGTACGCGCCGACCGCTAGGCCCGATCCGCCTCGGCCCCGGGCGCGGACGCGGGCATGGATGCGGGCGCGGGCATGCATGCGGGCGTGAGCGCGGGCATGGGCGCGGGCGCGGGCATGGGCACAGGCATGGGCGCGGGCGCGGAATACCCCGGTGAGCTGGGCGGTTGGCTCGGTCATGACGACGCGACGCGATCTCGCCACCCACTCCGATCAAGCCACCTCGACCTCCGACGCGCGCCCCGCGTCCGAGCCGGAGGTGTTGCGCTACACCGCGTTCTCGCGCGACCCGCAGGGCGGCAACCCGGCCGGGGTGGTGCTGGACGCGTCCGGCCTGACCGACGCCGAGCAGCTCGCCATCGCCGCCGACCTCGGCTACTCGGAGACCGCGTTCCTCACCCCACCGCCCCCGGAGCTCGGCGGGGAGCCCGGCCGCGCGTTCACGGTGCGCTACTTCAGCCCGCTGGCCGAGGTCACGTTCTGCGGCCACGCCACGGTGGCCGCCGCCGTGGCGCTCGCGGACCGTATCGGCCCCGGCGAGGTGCTGTTCGCCACGCGGGCCGGCGCCGTACCGGTGGCGGTGGCCGACCGGGACGGCACCGCGTACGCCACGCTCACCAGCGTCGAGCCGGACGTCTTCGAGGTCGCGGCGGCCGACCTGGACGAGGCGCTGGCCGCGCTCGGCTGGGCCGCCACCGACCTGGACCCGCGACTGCCCGCCCGTATCGCCTACGCCGGCGCGCGCCATCTGGTGCTCGGCGCGGCGAGCCGGGAGCGACTGGCCGACCTCGACTACGACTTCGACCGGCTCGCCACCTTCATGCACGCCCACGACCTGACCACGCTGCAACTGGTGTGGGCCAAGCCCGGCGGCACCCCGGAGGCGGCCACCTTCCACGTGCGCGACCCCTTCCCCGTCGGCGGAGTGGTCGAGGACCCGGCGACGGGCGCGGCGGCGGCGGCCTTCGGCGCCTACGCCCGTGCCCTGGGCATCGCCACCGCGCCCGCCACCCTCACCCTGTTGCAGGGCGAGGACCTGGGCCGGCCGGGCCGGTTGGAGGTGCGGATCACCGCCGAGGACCCGCGCGTGACGGTGACGGGCGCGGCGACCCGCCTCGGCTGAGGCCCGCCCACCGCCCCGTCCGTATCCCGCCAGCGCGCCGCCGGGCCCTCGGCCAGGCTTTTCCTCGTCACCGAATACGCGAGCCACATACGGCCTCGTTGTTCAGAGAAAGGAAAGAGCCGCGATGTCAGCGCGACTGGAATCCAAGGTAATCATCGTCACCGGGGGAAATTCGGGAATCGGCAGGGCGGTCGCGGAGCGGGTCGCGTCCGAGGGGGCCCGGGTCGTCGTCGCCGCGCGGCGCAAGGACCTCGGCGACGAGGTGGTGGCGGGCATCAGGGCCCGTGGCGGCACGGCCCTGTTCGTGCCGACCGACGTCACCGTGGAATCCGACCAGGCCCGCCTGGTGGATACGGCGGTCCGTGAATTCGGGCGACTGGACGGCGCGTTCGACAACGCCGGCGGCGTGAACTCCGTCGGCCCGCTCCACCAGACGCCCGTCGAGAAGTGGTCGGCCGAGGTGGAGCACAATCTGACGAGCGTGTTCCTCAGTCTCAAGCACCAGTTCCCGGCCCTCGTGGCCGCGGGCGGCGGCTCCGTCGTCGTCAACGCGTCCAACCTCGGCGTCGTCGGCATGCCGGGCGTCGCGCCGTACGTGGCGGCCAAACACGGCGTGATCGGCCTGACCCGCGCGACGGCGCTGGAGGGCGCCGAACCGGGCGTACGCGTCAACGCGCTGGTCACCGGCGGCGTCGACACCCCACTCTTCCGCGCCACCATGGGGGCCACTCCCGAGGCCGTCGCCCAGATCGAGGCCCTGCACCCGCTGGGCCGCATCTCCCGACCAACGGAGATCGCCGCCTTCGCCGCGTTCCTCCTGAGCGACGAGGCCGCCTTCGTCACGGGCGCCGCCCTCGCCGTCGACGGCGGCTTCACCGCCCGCTGACCCGCGCCGGGTGGGGGTCAGCGGGCACCTCGCGCCCTGTCACCCCGCCCCGGGCCCCGGGTCTCGCACGGCCCACCGCCCGCCAGACGTGCGGGCGTTGCCGGAACGGCAACGTTAGTTGCCGCCTCTCATGCGGGCGGCGCAGCCTGTCGTCGGTCAGCACGCCCACATCGGAGAGGTCATGTCATGACGTTCCAGCACCACGCCGCCCCCGCACCCGACTCCGCCGACGACGCGCCGGTCAACGACCGCGTTCACCGGGTGGGGTCGGGGGAGTTGGACGGGTACGCCGCCATCAGCGGCGGCACGGTCGGTTCGCGCGGGCTCTGGATGGGTCTGGTGGAGAACCCGCCGCTGAGTTCGACGGACAACCACCACCACGGCGCCTCGGAGGCCGGGATCTACGTGGTCAGCGGGCACCCCGTGTTCGTCTACCACGACGGCAGCGGGGAGGTGCGGCTCGACGGCCACCCGGGCGACTTCTTCCTCGTCCCGCCGTTCGTCCCACACCGGGAGGAGAACCCCGACCCCGACGAGCCGGCGGTCGTCGTGATCGCCCGGACCACCCAGGAACCGGTCAAGGTCTCCGTCCCGGAGCTGTACCGGCACGCCGCGCCGGACGCCGGGGCGGGCCGGTCGGCGACGTAGACGCGGCGCCTCGCGCGGGCCGCGCCGGCGCGGGCGCGCGATCCGGCCCGGCCCGCGCTCACCCGGCCCGCGCTCACCCGGCGCGGGCCAAATCGTGAGCCATGCGACGGCCGACAGCGGGGCGGCGCGGCGCGCCCGTTGGACGGGCGCGGGGTCAGGGAGTCCTCTCCTGGCCCTCCTCGGCGGCGCCGCACGTCGTCGGGTCCAGGTCCGGGAGGCCCGGCGGGGCCTCGGCGTCCATCAGGTCGGCCAGGTTCTTCCGGTACGCGGCCTCCCAGCCCTCCTTGTCCGCCAGGATGCCGCGCACCGCCGAGCACACCTCGGCCTTGAGGCCCGCCTGCCCGGAGAGCATCGCCACGCCGTAGTCCTCCGTGCCGTCGATGCTGGTCAACCGGCGCACCTTGCCCGGGTTCTGCTTGGCGTAGCCCGCGAGGATGACGTCATCCGAGGCCACCGCGTAGACGTCCGTCCGCTCGTCCAGCAACTGCTCCAGGCAGCGCTGGTAGGTGGCCGGCGGTGACTTCATCATGGTGAAGCCGCGCTTGGGCAGTTCGTCCCAGTACGTCGACCCCTTGGCGGTGCAGACCTCCACGCCCAGGCTCTTCAGGTCGCTGGAGTCCTTGATCGTGTACTTGCTCGACTTCTCGCGCACCAGGAATCCCCGGCCCGCCGTGTAGTACGGGCCGACGAAGTCGATCTCGTCGTCCTGTCTGATGGTGTACGAGGCGATGACGAGATGGACCGTCTTCTTCTTCAGCTCGCTGTTCCGGTTCTCGGTGGTGACCGGGACCAGCTTCACCTCGTCCCGGTTGTACCCCATGCGCTTGGCGACCTTGTAGGCCGTGTCGACGTCGTAGCCCACGTACCGGCCCCGCACCCGCTCGCTCAGGCCCGGCTGGTCGTACTTGACGCCGATCCGCAGGACGGGGTGTGTCTTCTTCCACGGCTGGGCCGCGGCGGCGTTGTTCGTGCCGCCCGAGCCCTTGTCCCCGCCCTGGCCCTCCTCGCCCAGCCCACCGTTCGCCACCAGCCAGCCGGCGGTGGCCAGCACCACCGCGCACGCCGTCGCCGCCAGTACTCTCGCTCTCCCCCGAAGGCCACGCCGCGGGCGCTTCGCCACGGGGGTCGGGGAGACCGGGTCAGGCTCGCCCCGGGAGGGCGTGGCCGGGTCGGGGGCCCGCGGCGCGGGGTCAGGTCCGGGCTCGGGCGTCGCGGCACGCGTCGCGGCCCTGATCGAGGCCGTGTGCGCCGAGCCACTGAGCACCTCGCGCAGCATGGTCTCGGCCGTCGCCGCGTCCAGGCGCTCGCCGGGGCTCGTACGCAGCAGCCCCCGGATCAGCGGGGTGAGGGGGCCGGCGTACTGGGGGTCCAGGTGCGGCGAGCGCAGGATGTTCTCCTGGACCTCCCAGATCTCACCACCGCCGAAGGGGAGGTGGCCCTCGACCATCTCGTACAGCGTGACGCCCAACGCCCACAGGTCGGAGGCGGGGGTGGAGCCGCTGGAGCCGCGCGCGAAGAGTTCGGGCGCCAGGTAGGAGGGGGTGCCGATGACGCTGTCGGAGCGGGTCACCGGAGTGGCGCCCTCGAAGGTCGCGATCCCGAAGTCCACCAGGATCACCAGCCCGTCGTCCCGGACCAGCACGTTGCCCGGCTTCACGTCGCGGTGGACGACCGACGCCGCGTGCACCGCCCGCAGGCCCTGGAGGATCTGGTGACCGATGTCCGCCGCTCGCGGGACGGCGAGCACCGTCTGGACGCGCAGCAGGTCCGCCAGCGACCTGGCGTCGAGCAGCTTCATCACGATCCAGACCTGGTCCTCCGTCTCGACCTGGTCGTGGACCGTCACCACGTTCGGGTGCTCGATCTTGGCGATCGCCTCCGCCTCGCGGCGCGCCCGTTGCATGGCCACGGACTGGGTGGCGACGGTCGTCGCGCGCCGGTCGAGCAGCCCCTTGATGGCGACGAAGCGTCGCAGCCGCCGGTCGTGGGCCTTCCACACCTCGCCCATGCCGCCGCTGCCGATCGGCTCCAACAGTTCGTAACGACCCTCGATCACCGGGTGCGGGCGGTCGGGGACGGCGGGGACTTCGTGCGACGGCGTGCGGGGCCACCGCTGGGTCGCCTCGGAGTGCGGGCGGCGTGCGGCGCCATCCCCCCAGTGATCGGCCGGGCCACCAGCCCCGGACCTGTCCTCATCCTGCATGCGCCCCCCTTGCGACCCGGACGAGGCAACAGTAGACGCTCCGTCAGAAGTACACAGGTGGTGGCACGATGAGAAGTGACAGCGGCGGGGCACCGGGTCCCGTGAGGTGGGAGGAGCCCGCCCGCGACCGCTCGCCGTGCCGGCCCGACGGGACGGGAGGCGCGAGGCCGGGTCGTACGGGATACGCCCAGGCCGCGTGTGCGAGGGCCCACGCGGGCGGATGAGAGCTGGACGGGCCGGGCCCATGACGAAAGGGCTCCTGATCAGCGTCGCCACTGATCGGAAGCCCTTGGGTGACGGACGAGTCAGCCTGTACGCCGGGTTCTGTCTCCCCGTGGCCTCGCGGCGCGCGGGGGAGGCGGTCATCCATCTAGGGCTGCCGTTGCCGACAGCCTCGTGCGGTCTACCCGCGAACTCGGGCGGGCAGCCCTCGGTCGTTCGCGCAGAACCACCAGTCGGCGGTTCCTCTTGACCTTGCTCCGGGTGGGGTTTACCTAGCCGTCCGAGTCACCTCGGACGCTGGTGGTCTCTTACACCACCGTTTCACCCTTACCGGATGCCTCGCGGCGCCCGGCGGTCTGTTTTCTGTGGCACTGTCCCGCGGGTTGCCCCGGGTGGGCGTTACCCACCACCCTGCCGTGTGGAGCCCGGACGTTCCTCGGCGGGCAGCGAATGGAATTCCGGGGAATTCCGCCGCGCCCGACGCGACCGCCCAGCCGACTCGTCCGTCGTGCGCACCATGCTACCCGCCGGTCCCCCGGCCCTCGCGCCGGCCGGGGCCGGGAGCGTACGGGACGCGAGAACACCGGGCGCCGGGCGTGCACGGGGCGGGCGCGCGCCGGGTCGGCGCGCCGGTGTGCGGCGCTGGGAGGCGCCGGACCGTGGTGGTCGGGTCCGGTGCCCCGCAGAATCGGGTCCATGACATCCGAGCCGGGGCTCCGCCGGGAACTGGGCACCTTCGACGCCGTGCTGACCGGGCTCGCCGCGATGATCGGGGCCGGCGTCTTCGCCGCCTTCGCGCCGGCCGCCGACGCCGCCGGTTCGGGGCTGCTGCTGGCGCTGGGCCTGGCCGCGGTCGTGGCGTACTGCAACGCCACCTCCTCGGCCCGTCTCGCCGCCCGCTACCCGGCCTCCGGCGGCACCTACGTCTACGGGCGCGAGCGGCTCGGCCCGTTCTGGGGGCACCTGGCCGGGTGGGGCTTCGTGGTCGGCAAGACCGCGTCCTGCGCGGCGATGGCGCTGGTCGTGGGCGCGTACGCGGCGCCGGGACACGAGCGGGTGGTGGCCGTCGTCGCCGTGCTGGCGCTCACGGCACTGGGCTGCCTGGGGGTGCGCAAGTCCGCCTGGCTGACCCGGTTCATCGTCGGCGTGGTGCTGCTCGTGCTGGTCGCCGTGTGTGTCGCCGCTGGGAGCGGGGCGCACTCCCGGGCCCCGTGGGCGGCGGACTCCTCGGCCGGGGCGGTCACGTTCGGCGGCGTGCTCCAGGCGGCGGGGCTGCTGTTCTTCGCGTTCGCCGGGTACGCCAGGATCGCCACGCTGGGCGAGGAGGTGCGCGACCCGGCGCGGACGATCCCGCGGGCGATCTCGTGGGCGCTCGGCATCGTCCTGGTGGTGTACGCGGCCGTCGGCGCCGCCGTGCTGGCCGCGCTGGGGCCGGGCGCGCTGGCCGACGCGGACGCCCCGCTCGCCGACGCGGTGCGCGCCGCCGGCGCCGGATGGCTGGCGCCCGTGGTGCGTGTCGGGGCGGCGCTGGCCGCGCTCGGCGCGCTGCTCACCCTGCTCCTCGGTGTCTCGCGCACCACGTTGGCCATGGCCCGCGACCGGCACCTGCCCGGCCCCCTGGCGGCCGTCCACGCCCGGACGGCGGTGCCCCACCGCGCGGAGATCGCGGTCGGCGTCGTGGCGGCGCTGATCGCCGCGACGGTGGACCTGCGCGGGGCCATCGGCTTCTCCTCCTTCGGCGTGCTCGCCTACTACGCGGTCGCCAACGCCAGCGCCCTGACACTGACCCGCGCCGAGCGGCGGCCACCGCGCGCCGTGCCGATCCTGGGCCTCGTGGGCTGCCTCGTCGTCGGCTTCGCCCTCCCGCTGGCCTCAGTCCTGGCGGGCGCGGGCGTCCTGGCGGCGGGCGCGCTCTCCTACGGCGTACGCCGGCGGTGGCGCCGCCCCACCGACGCGGGCTGAACCCGCCCGGTGGTCCGGGCCGGGCTCCGCGCCGGCGCACGTCACCGCCGGGCGAGCCGGCGGGCCGGGCGCGGTTTCTCCGCACCCGCGTGGGCGGCATAGGCTGCGGCGGGGCCGCCGACGGCGCGCCACCCGGGGCCGAGGCTCCGGCGCGCTCCCCCGGCGCTCCCCACCGCACCGCGTCCCCGCAAGCGCACGGGGTGTTCCGCGACGGCGCGGGCACCGCTCCCCGGGCCGGACGTCGGACCGCCGCGGGCCGTCTTCGGGTGCGCCCCGTCGTTGTCGTACCGCCCGGATGAGGAGAATCCACCGTGCTCGTTCTGTTGCCGCCGTCCGAGGGCAAGGCCCCCAGCGGGTCGGGTGCCGCGCTGAAGCCGGAGGGGCTGTCACTGCCGGAGCTCGGCGCGGCGCGGGGCGCGGTCCTCGATGAGCTGGTGGCGCTGTGTACGGGGGACGAGGACGAGGCCGCGCGGGTGCTCGGGCTCAGCGCGGGGCTGCGCGGCGAGATCGCCAAGAACGCGGATCTGCGGACGGCGGGTGCCAGGCCGGCCGGCCAGATCTACACCGGCGTGCTGTACGACGCGCTCGACCTGGCCACCCTCGACGCGGCGGCCCGGCGCCGCGCGGCGCGTTCGTTGCTGGTCTTCTCCGGGCTGTGGGGCGCCGTGCGGATCGGCGACCGCATCCCCTCCTACCGCTGCTCGATGGGCGTCCGGCTGCCCGGGCTCGGCGCGCTCGGCACCTACTGGCGCCGCCCGATGAGTCAGGCGCTGCCCGAGGTCGCGGGCCGTGGGCTGGTGCTCGACCTGCGGTCGGCGGCGTACGTGACGCCGTGGAAGCCGGCGGGTGAGGTCGCCGAGCGGACGGCGACGGTGCGCGTCCTGCAGTCGAGGACCGTGGGCGGCGTGGAGAAGCGGACGGTGGTCAGCCACTTCAACAAGGCGACCAAGGGCCGACTGGTGCGCGACCTGCTGACGACGGGAGCCGCGCCGCGCGGGCCGGCGGAGCTGGTCGAGGCGCTGCGCGACCTGGGATACGCGGTGGAGGCGAAGGCGCCGGCGCGCCGGGGCACGGCGTGGGCCCTGGATGTCATCGTCACCGACCTCTGAGCTCGGGGCCGGCCGGGTCGGGACCCGCTGACCCGAGACACGACGACATTGCACACTATGCAACAGACATTGCGAATGATGAGCCGTGGGCGGAGGATGGCGCCGTGACTGGTACTGACTCCTTCGCCGCGGCCACCGCCGCCCCCTCCGCCACCGCCGACGCCACGGGCACGCCCGCGAGCGGCACGCCGGACTCGGTGCTCGGCCTCGCGCCGGTGATCCCCGTGGTCGTCGTCGACGACGCGGCGGACGCGGTACCGCTGGCGCGCGCCCTGGTGGCGGGCGGGCTGCCCGCGATCGAGGTGACGCTGCGGACGGCGGCGGCGCCCGACGCGATCCGGGCCATCGCCGCCGAGGTGCCGGACGCGGTGGTCGGGGCTGGCACCGTACTCACCCCGCGTGACGTGCGGACCTCGGTCGCGGCCGGCGCCCGCTTCCTGGTCAGCCCCGGCTGGACGGAGCGGCTGCTCGGCGCGCTCCAGGGCTCGGGGCTGCCGTTCCTGCCCGGTGTGTCCACCGCGTCGGAGGTGCTGGGGCTGCTGGAGCACGGGGTGCGCGAGATGAAGTTCTTCCCGGCGGAGGCCGCCGGCGGTGTCGCGTACCTGCGCGCGCTGTCCGCCCCGCTGCCCCAGGCGCGCTTCTGCCCCACCGGCGGCATCGGCCTGGCCTCCGCCCCGTCCTATCTGGCGCTACCCAACGTGGCCTGTGTGGGCGGCAGTTGGATGCTCCCCTCGGACGCGGTGCGGGCCCGTGACTGGGCGCGCGTCGAGCACCTGGCCCGGGAGGCCGCGGCCCTGGCACCCGCCACGTAACGTCGGGTGCCCAGGTCGTCACGCCGAAGCCGGGTGCCCGGGGCGGGCCGGGACCACGCGGGCCGGCCGGGTGCCCCGGCGCGCGCCGGCCGGCTCAGCGCAGGTGCGAGGTGTCGTTGAGCAGGCGCAGCGACGCGTTGCCGTCGCCGTAGTACGCCACGGCCGACAGGGAGGCCGCCGCGAGCTCCATCCGGAACAGGGACTCCGGCGGGGCCCCGATGGCCAGCCTGACCAGGGTCTTGATGGGCGTGACGTGCGTGACCACCAGGACCGTGCGACCCGCGTGGCGCGCGAGAAGCGCGTCGCGGGAGCGCGCCACCCGCTCGGCGACGGTCGCGAAGCTCTCGCCGCCACCGGTCGGGGCGACCTCGGCGGAGGCCAGCCAGGCGGCCAGGTCGTCCGGGTACCGCTCGCGTGCCTCCCCGAACGTCAGCCCCTCCCACGCGCCGAAGTCCGTCTCGCGCAGGCCCTCCTCGACGTCCACCGTGAGGCCCAGGCGCGCGGCCACGGCCGCCGCCGTCTCGCGGCAGCGCCGCAGCGGGGAGGCGACGACCGCCTGGACGGTGCCCCGCGCGGCCAGCGCCGCCGCCGCGTGCTCGGCCTGCCGGCGCCCCACGGGGGAGAGTTCGGGGTCGTCGCCGCCGCTGCCGGAGAACCGCTTCCGTGGGGTGAGCGCGGTCTCGCCGTGTCGCAGCAGGACGAAGGTGGTGGGCGGGCTCATGTCGGCGGACGCGCCCCAGCCGACCCGTGGTGTCGTGGCGGACTCCGAGCCGGGGCCGCCGGGCGCGGAGCCGGTCCCGGAGCTCGACGGGGCGGGGTCCGTCGGAGTGGGGCCGGGGCCGCTCCGGGCGGAGTCTGTCGCGACGAGGGCCGCCGTGGAGTCCGCGGGTCGCCACCGCTCGCCCCGGGCACCCGCGTCCATCGCCTCGTTGGCCAGCCGGTCCGCGTGCTTGTTCCGCTCGCGCGGCACCCAGGCGTACTCCACCTGGCCCGCCGGGAAGACGGCCGCCGCCTCGGTGGCCAGCGGGCGCATGTCCGGGTGCTTGATCTTCCAGCGGCCCGACATCTGCTCGACCACGAGCTTGGAGTCCATGCGTACCAGGACCCGCGCCGTCGGGTCGAGCGCGTACGCCGCGCGCAGGCCGGCGATCAGCCCCCGGTACTCGGCCACGTTGTTGGTGGCCACGCCGATGAACTCGGCGGCCTCGGCCAGCACCTCCCCGGTCGCCCCGTCGAAGACGACGGCGCCGAAGCCCGCGGGCCCCGGGTTGCCCCGGGACCCGCCGTCCGCCTCGACGACGAAGCGGTGAGGGGTCTGGCTCACAGACCCGACTCGGGCGTACGGACCAGGATGCGGCGGCAGTTCTCGCAGCGCACGACCTCGTCCGGGGCCGCGGCCTTGACCTCGTTGATCTCGGTGATGTTCAGCTCCAGCCGGCAGCCCTCGCAACGGCGCTGGTAGAGCCGGGCCGCGCCGACGCCACCCTGCTGGGTGCGCAGCTTCTCGTACAGCTTGAGCAGGTCGGCCGGGACCGAACCGGCGACCACCTCGCGCTCCTTGGTGGCCGTGGCGATCTCGGCGTCGATGGCCTCGGCGGCGCTGTCGCGGCGCCCGGTGGCGTCCGCGACCTTGGCCTCGACGGCGGCGACCCGCTCGGTGAGCTCGGCGGCCCGGCTCTGGGCGGACTCGCGCCGCTCCATGATCTCCAGGACCACGTCCTCCAGCGCGCCCTGGCGCTTGGCGAGCGAGGCGATCTCGCTCTGGAGGTTCTCCAGGTCCTTGGGCGAGGTCACGGCGCCGGAGTCCAGGCGCTTCTGGTCGCGGGCGGCGCGCTGGCGCACCTGGTCCACGTCCTGCTCCGCCTTGGTCTGTTCGCGGGCGGTGTCGCTCTCCTCGGTCTGGGCGGCCACGAGCAGGTCGCGAAGCTGGGCCAGGTCGGCGCTCAGCGTCTCGATCTCGGCGTGCTCGGGCAGGCTCGCGCGCTTGTGGGCGAGCTGGGAGAGCCGGACGTCGAGCGCCTGGACGTCGAGAAGGCGGATTTGGTCGGCGGGCGCGGCGTTCAGTTCGGGGCTCCAGAGGGCTGAGGAGTGTCGGCTTGGGGTGTGGCGGACGCGTGCGCGGTCCACGGGTCGGTGACCGTGCGGGAGATGTGGGTACGCAGGCCCCACGCGTTCCGGTCGGAAATCTCGTCGAGCTGGGCCGCGGCCTGCTCGATCCAGGGCCACTCGGTGGCCCAGTGCGCGGCGTCCACGAGCGCCAGCGGGCCGTGCTCGCGGGCCTCGGAGGCCGGGTGGTGGCGCAGGTCGGCGGTGACGTACGCGTCCACGCCGGCGGCCCGGACGGCGTCGAAGAGGCTGTCGCCGGAGCCGCCGCAGACCGCGACGGTGCGGATGAGGCGCTCCGGGTCGCCGGCGACGCGGACGCCCTGCGCGGTGCGCGGCAGCCGGGCCGCGACCCGCTCGCCGAACGCGGCCAGGGTCAGCGGCGCGTCCAGCGCGCAGATCCGGCCGAGGCCGCGACGGCCCGCCGGATCGCTCGGGTCGGGCACCAGGGGCGCGGTGACACGCAGGTCCAGGGCGCCGGCGAGGGCGTCGGAGACCCCGGGGTCGGCGCGGTCCGCGTTGGTGTGCGCCACGTGCAGCGCCACGTCGTTCTTGATCAGGGTGTGCACCACACGGCCCTTGAAGGTGGAGGCCGCGACGGTCGTCGTGCCGCGCAGGTAGAGGGGGTGGTGCGTGACGAGCAGGTCGGCACCGAGTCGTACGGCCTCGTCCGCGACGGCCTGGACGGGGTCGACGGCGAACAGGACGCGGTCCACGGACTGGTCGGGATCCCCACAGACCGTGCCGACGGCGTCCCACTCCTCGGCCCGCTCAGGCGGCCACAGGGCGTCGAGCGCGGTGAGAACTTCAGAGAGTGCGGGCACGGGTCAGAGGTTACCTGCCCGCCCCGCCCCCACGCCCCTGAGCTGTGGCGCCCCGCTTCCCCGGACGCCCGGGACGGCCCGGCGTCACCCGCCGTCGGACCGGACCACCCGCAGCCGGGCCAAGCACACCAACCACCCACATGCCGGAAATCCGGGCGATAGCCACACTTTCGCGTGAAGTAGCGCACCGGTCCCCCGCGTACCCGGGTCGGGAAAACTACGTTCAGGCGCCGGAGGTGACCGTTCCCATGACGGCCTGTGCCATCGAGACCGCTCCCCAGAGCGACCGCACCACGCGTTCCACCCGCCCCGACACCACCCCGGGCCCCGCTCCGGGCGGTGCCGTACGGAGCGGGGCCGAGCGCGCCGGTGGGGGCGCCGCCGCCCAGCGCGGCCCGGCCGCCCTCACGCTCACCGCGGACGGCTCGTACGCCGCCCGACTCGCGGTCTGTCGCGCGACCGGCGAACGGTTCCCGGAGCGGTGGACGCTCAGCGGCCCCGAGCCGTACGCCGTGTCGCTGCCCGCGCGGCAGCCGGAGGAGGCGGAGAGCGAGGTGCTGCCGCTGGCGGACGGGCGCGTGCTGATCCGCCGCCGCGTCGCCGAGCGGCACGCGCTCTCGCTGCTCTACCCGACCGGACCCGGCACCGGTGAGCTCCGGCTCGGCTTCATCGAGTGCGGCGAGCTGTCCCTGCTGCCGCCGGCCCCCTGCGGCACGCTGGCCTACGCGCTGGCGCCCGGCGAGCACTCCACCCACGTGTGGCTGGTGCACGGCGGCTCCTTCGGCCCCGAGCACGTGGCCGAGGTGCCGGGGCGGTGCACGGCGGGGAGCTGGCTCGACCGCACCGGGCGGCTGCTGGCGCTCGACCGCGAGCTGGGCGGACGGGTCAAGTCGGTCGTCGTCGACCTCCACCGGGGCGGCGAGACGACCCCGCTGCTCCAGATCACCGAGGACAGCGACGACCGTCTGGTGCTGGCCGACCCGGACAGCGGCCTGCTGCTCGTGCGGTCGAACGCGCCGGGCCGGGACCGGCTCGGCTGGGGTGTGCTCGGCAGCGAGTTGCCGGTGCGCTTCCCCGACTGCCTCGACCCACGGCCCTTCGACCCGCGCACCGGCGGCACGGCGCACCCCGCCGTGACGCTGGCCCCGTTCGCCGCGCAGCCGGGCCAGACCCTGACCCCGGAGAACTGCGCCGTGGCCTTCCGGCTGACGCCGGCGCACCCGGGCGGCGGCGCGAGCTGGGTCGCGGTGTGGCGCCCCGCCGAGCGCCGGCTGCGGCACGTGTCCCCACCGTCCGGCTGGCTGCCGGGGACGGGCCTGTGGACCCGCGAGGGAGAGTTGCACCTGCCCTACGCCACCACGCAGACCACCTGCGGCCTGGCCCGACTCCGCGCGACGGACCTCGCCCCCAACCCTCCGGCCCGCCGCCAGCCCCCACCGGCCGGGCCCCCGGCCGCCCGGCCCACGGCCCCGACCACGGGCGTACGGGAGGGGCCCGGGCAACGGGACGGCGTGGGCGGACGCGAGCGCGCGGGCGGACGCGCCGGCGTCTGGACCGGGCCGGCTGGGCGCGGGGAGCCGGGCGCGCGGGGCGGGCCCGGCACCTGGGACGGGGCGGGCGCGGGACACCTGCCACGAGGTGGGCCGGCCGCGTGGGGCGGACCCGCCGTGACCGAAGACGCCCGCCCGGTGGCGCGCGGGCACTCCCTGGCCACGCACGAGGCGACGCTCTTCCGCGCGCCCCTGCCCGCGTACGAGGCGCCGCTCCCCGCGCACGAGCGGTGCGCCGATCCACACGGGCACCCCGCTGCCGGACACCTGGGCGCGCCGGCTCCCCTCGACACGACGCGGCGCTGGCACGAGGGCCCCGCCCCGCACCACGAACCCCCGACCACCTGGCACCCCGCTCCCCACCACGCCGCGTCGCCCGCACCCCGGCCCGTACCGCTCCAGCAGGCACCGCTGGACGGGGTGGCCTAGCTGTTCTGACCCGGGAGGCGTCGCGGGGCCCTCCTCCGGGGGCGGGGCTCGGGGCCTCCCGGGGGGGTCTGGTCGGCACGCGCGCTGACGGTCCCCGCGCTCTCGCTCCCTTTCTCCGCTCCTCTACGGGGTATGACAGTTCCGCTCTATTCGGGCTAGTAGAACGCCTCGGGAGAGTCGTCGAATTCAGGGGGAAATGCGCGCTGTTCGGCGTCGTGAGCGGCCCGTTCGACGCGGTGGCGACGCGACAGGGACGGGCGGTGAAATCTGGCGCGGCTCCACAGTCGGCGGGTGATCCACGAGCTGGTTAGACTTCGGTGGGGGCTGCGCAACCGCAGGCGGGGCACGTTCTTGTGCGCCGAACGGGATTGCGCTGGTGGCGTGTTGACGCTGGTCAGAGCCCGCGTGCACGGGCAGTGACCCCCCGCGCGCACCACACGTAGCGACAGTTCACGGAGTGACGTCCCTCATGGTCAATGCCCGAACGAATTCCCCCGAGACGCGTCAGTGGGGCTCCTCCCCACAGATAGGCAACCCGACGACGGCCGAACCGGCGAGTGCGGGCAGGCACCGGGGGCCGGCCGCCGCCGAGAACGGCCAGGAACAGGCCCACGGCAAACACCGCCGCCCCTCGGGCGAATAGCGGAAACCGCGACACGAGGCACACGCGCCCGCGCACCCCGGTCCGCCGTCAGCCCCCCTCGCCCGCTGGCCAGGGGGCCCGTCCGGGCCGGGCAGGCGGGCCGGGGGCGGTGCCGGGCTCGGCGACCGCCCGCCCAGGCGCTCCGCGCCAATGACGGGGCGGCGATGACGGGTGGCGGTGTCGGAGGGGCGGGGGCGAGGCGGCGCGCTGACGCCTCGCGGTCAGGGCTTCCCGCGCCCGAACCTCGCGTCCTCGGTGACCTGCGGTGGTCCCCGCCCGCAGCCGTGACATTTGTCCCAACGAGCTGCTGACATTTGCTCCTGCCCAGGTCAGCGGCGGGATCGTAGCGTTTGGGCCATGACGCACACAGCTCGTACGAGCCCACCAGCGCCGGCCGCGTCCGGCGAGGTCCGCGCGGTCGCGGGGCGGAGATCCGGCGAGGCCGCGCCGGCCGTACGACTGCGCGGCGTCTCGCGCCACTACGGCGCGGTCCGCGCCGTCGACGGCCTCGACCTGCGAATCGCGCGCGGGACCACCGTCGCCCTGCTCGGCCGCAACGGCGCGGGCAAGTCCACCTCCCTGAACGTACTCCTCGGCCTGCTGCCGCCGACGGCCGGCGAGGTCGAGTTGTTCGGCGTCGCGCCGCAGCGCGCGGTGCGCGAGGGCAGGGTCGGCGCCATGCTCCAGGACGGCCGCCCCATCCCGCGCGTGACGGTGCGGGAGCTGGTCCGGTTCGTCGCCGCCACCTATCCGACACCACCGCCGATGGACGAGACGCTGGCGCTGGCCGGGCTCGACACGCTCGCCAACCGGCGCGTGGACCGGCTCTCCGGAGGCCAGGCGCAGCGCGTCCGGTTCGCGCTGGCGCTGGCGGGGGACCCGGAGCTGGTCGTGTTGGACGAGCCGACCACGGCCTTGGACGTGGCGGCGCGACGGGCGTTCTGGGAGGCCATGCGGCGTTATACGGGGCGGGGCAACACCGTGCTGTTCTCCACGCACTACCTACCGGAGGCCGACGAGAACGCGGACCGGATCGTCGTCATCGACGGCGGGCGGATCGTCGCCGACGGCTCCGGTGACGAGGTCAAGCGTTCCGTGGGCGGGCACCTGGTCGCCTTCGACCTGGCGGGGGCGTCGGACATCGATCTCGCGCGGCTGCCCGGGGTGACGGCCGTGCGCGTGCACGGCGGTCGCGCCAGGCTGCGCAGTCTGGACTCCGACGCCACCGTCATCGCACTGGCCGAACGCGGCGCCATCCGTAGCCTTGAGGTGTCCCCGGCCAGCCTCGACGACGCCTTCCTCGCGCTGACCTCGACGCCCGAACCCCGGCACGACGGCATGGAGGTGGCCCGGTGATCGCCTACCTCCGCCTCGAGATACGGCGCACGCTGCGCGACACCGGATTCGTCATCTTCGGCGTCGGCATGCCGGTGGTGATGTACCTGCTCTTCTCCAACCTGGGCCTGGACGGCGACGAGCGGCGCGAGGAGGCGGCGGTCTCGCTCATGGTCGGCATGGCGGCGTACGGGGCGCTCGGTTCCGCGCTCAGCCTCGGCACGGGGCTCGCCGAGGACCGCTCGCTGGGCTGGCTGCGGCAGTTGCGGCTCACCCCGCTCGCGCCCTCGCGCGTGGTCGCCGGTCGCGCGCTGACCGGATCGGTCATCGTGCTGCCCGCCATCACGGCGGTGCTGCTCGCCGGCCGTCTCGTCAACCACGTGGCACTGGCCCCCTGGCAGTGGGCCGCGCTGCTCGGCCTGCTCTGGCTGGGCACCGCGCCCTTCACGCTGCTGGGACTCGGCAACGGATACCGGATGAGCGCGCAGACCACCGGCGTGGTCAACCTCGTCTGCAATCTGGGGCTGTCCGTCGTCGGCGGTCTGTGGGTGCCGACCGACACCTTCCCCGCCTGGTTGCGAGCCCTGTCCGCCTGGACACCCAGTCACCGCTTCGCCGAGTTGGGCTGGGGGGTGGCCGACGGGCACGCACCCGCGCTGGCAGCGGTGCTGGTCCTGACTGCCTGGCTCGCCCTCTTCGCCGGCTACGCCCTGCACGCCTACCGCGCGTGCGCCCGTACGACATGACCCGCCATCGCGGCCGCTACCAGCGCGGCCACGCACGCCCCTTGGCGTCCGCCCCGGATCGGGGCAGGCGCCCACGCCGGAGCGTACGGTACGTGCTGGTCGGAATCCGACGCTTGTGACCGCGCGGGCGGGGGCGGGGTGGCCGGGCGGGGGCGAGGGGAGGAGGGGTGTGATGGCGTGGCGGGAGACGATCAGCGCGCGGCTCGGGCGCCGGGCGGGTGGCCGCGTCGACGGGGGATCGCGGGTGCCCGACGACGGACCGAGCGAGTGGGTGCTCGTCCCCTGGCTGCTGCTGGCGAGCGGGGCCGCGATGGACGTGTGGGAGGGCGAGGCCGCTCCCCGGTGGCTGGCGGCGGCGGGGTTGGCCTCGTTCGTCGGGTGCTATCTCGCCGCCATATTCGTCGGTAGCGCGCCCGCCCTCGCCCGACGTCGCGCCGGGGTCCTGTTCCTCGTGCCGGCCACGCTGCTGGCCAGCACGCTCGGCGCCGCGTACGGGGGTGGTTGGCTGACGCTGTTCTCCCTGCTGTCCCTGGCCACCGGGGTCACGGTGCGCCCGCCGTCGGTGCTGCCGGCGCTGCTGGGCGTGGTGGCCGTCGGCGTCCTCAGCGCCCTGCTCGGCGGTCATTCGGACGAGGTGTTGACCGTGGCGTACTCCTCGCTGCTGTCGGGGGCGGTGGTCGCCATCGTCCGGCGGCTGATCACCACCGTCCACAAACTGCACGACGCCCAGGAGGCGTTGACGCGCTCGGCCATCGAGCGGGAGCGGCTGCGCTTCTCCCGCGACCTGCACGACCTGCTCGGCCACACGATGTCGGTCGTGGTGGTGAAGGCCGAGGCGGTGCGCCGGCTGGTCCCGCGCGATCCGGACGCGGCCCTCGCCCAGGCGGCGGACATCGAGGCGATCGGCCGGCAGGCCCTCACCGAGATCCGCGAGGCCGTCAGCGGCTACCGCGAGGGTGGTTTGGCCACCGAGTTGGACCGGGCCCGTTCGCTACTTGAGGCGGCCGGCATGACGGCGGTCGTACGGCGGTCGGGGCCGCCGCTGTCGCCCCAGGTCGAGGCGTTGCTCGGCTGGGTGGTGCGGGAGGGGGTGACCAACACGGTCCGGCACAGCGGCGCGACGCGTTGCGAGATCGAGCTCCACACGGGCGTGGACCTGGTGCGCCTGAGCGTCGTGGACGACGGGACCGGTGCCCCGACGAGCGCGGTCCGCGCGCTGACCTCTCATGTGGCGGTCCCCCACGCGACGGCCCCGCACGCGGGGCAGCCCGGCGCGTCCGGTGGCGGCACGGGCCTCGCCGGTCTCACGGAGCGGCTCGCGGCGGCCGGTGGCACGTTGCGCTGCGGCCCGGACGGCCGCCACGGCTTCCGGCTCACCGCCGAGTTGCCGGTGGACGACGTACTGATGGACGGGAGGTACTGATGGACGGTGCGTCGCGAGAGGGCGGGGCGGGTGTGGAAGAGCGCTGTCCGGGTTCTCCCGGCAGGGACGGCCGGGCCGGCGCGAGGCGGGGCGCTGACCGGCCCGGGCGCCCTGCCGCGCCTGACCGGCTCCCGGGGTGCGCGGCACGGCGGGCGGGGACGGAGGGCAGCGCACGGCGCACGCTCCGGGGCGGACACACGAGGCCCGGAACCGTCCTGCGCGAGCGCAAGCGCAGCCGCGACCGCGACCTGGTCCGCGCGGCTCTGACCACCCCGCCTACGCTGAGCCGCATGGACGCCACCCCAGCCACGGACGACCCCGACGCGGGCGGCATCAGGGTTCTCCTCGCCGAGGACCAGGGCATGATGCGCGGCGCGCTGGCGTTGTTGCTCGGGCTTGAGCCGGACATCGACGTGGTGGAGCAGGTGGGCACCGGCGATGCCATCGTGCCACGGGCGCTGGCGGCGCGCCCCGACGTAGCGTTGCTCGACATCGAGCTTCCCGGGCGTAGCGGTCTGGACGCGGCGGTCGACCTGCGCGCCGCCCTGCCGGAGTGTCGGGTGCTGATCCTGACGACCTTCGGTCGCCCCGGCTATCTGCGGCGCGCGATGGAGGCGGGAGCGAGCGGATTCCTCGTCAAGGACGGCCCCGTGGAGGGGCTGGCCGCGGCGATCCGCCGGGTGCTCGCGGGTGAGCGGATCATCGATCCGGCGCTCGCGGCGGCGGCGCTCAGCGCCGGGCCCAACCCGCTCACCCAGCGCGAGCGTGACGTGTTGTCGGCCGCCGCCGACGGCGCGACCGTGGCGGACATCGCGACCCGCGTCCACCTCTCGCCGGCCACGGTCCGCAACTACCTGTCGGCCGCCATCGGCAAGACCCAGACCCGTAACCGCATGGAGGCCGTACGCGCCGCCCGACAGAACGGCTGGCTGTGACCTACGGCCCCGACGCGGCGTGCGAGCAGGTAGGTCGGCCCGACCCCACCCGACCTGATCTGACCTGGCCTGATCTGGCCTGACCGTATGGCGGGTGGGCGGTCGGCTCTGGTGAGTCGTCCGAGCGCCGGGCGGGCGGGGCATGAGCGTGCGGGGGCGAGCCCCCGGAGGCCCGGCGCGGGCGGGCTCCGTCTGGCGGTGTTGCCCTCACCCCGTCGGGGGCGTCGCCCCGGCCGCGAGCGGCCCTCCTCCGCTGCCCCGGACGGAGTTGGCCAGCCGTGTGCCGTGCTTCGTCCCGGGACGAAGCCGGTCGAGCAGCCGGTGCACCCGTGGTGATGCGGCCGGGGCGGGCAGCCGCCTGGTTGCTCGCGAGGGCTGAGCCTCGGGACCTACCAGAGGCGTAGCCCCGACCACGGGTGGCCCTCCCCCACTGGGTTCAGCCGGCATCGGCTGACCGCGCACCACGACCCCGGAGGGGTAACGCACCCCGGGGGTTCGTCGCCTCTCCCCCGAGGCTGCCCGGCGGGCCGAGGTTCGGGCCCCGGCCTCGCCGATCACGTTGCCCTGGCCGCGAAGGGCCCCGCGAAGCCCGGTCGGCGGCGGCTGACCACACACCACGGAGAGGGACGACGCCTCCGGGCCGCACCCCGGGCCGCGTATCGCTCGGGGGCTGCGAGGGTGGGCGGCGGGTCTCGGGGGCGGGGGGCTTCGGGTTTCCCGTCAGGGGCTATGTGCGGAGGTACGAGGCGCCGTTGAGGTCCAGGACCGTGCCCGAGCTCCACTGGGCTTCGGGGGAGGCCAGCCACAGGACGGCGGCGGCGATTTCCGAGGGGTGTGCGACGCGGCCGAAGGGGCTCTGGGCGCGGATGGCCTCGCCCTCGGCTCCGGCGAGGCGGTGCGCGACGCGGTCGGTGTCGATGAAGCCGGGGGCGACGGAGGCGACGGCGATGCCGTGTGGGGCCAGGGCCACGGCCAGCGACTGGCCGAGGGCGTGTACGGCGGCCTTGGTCGCCCCGTACGCGGGGTGGTCGGGTTCACCACGGAAGGCGCCGCGCGAACCGATGTTGACGATGCGGCCACCGGAGCCCTGTTCGATCATGCGCTGGGCTGCGAGATGGCTGAGGTGGGCGGTGCCCAGCAGGTTGACCGACACGTGTGTCTGCCAGGCCGAGGTCCACTCCGCGTAGGAGGTCTGGGCCGGCGGGTGGGGGGTGTTGACGGCCGCGTTGTTCACCAGGATGTCGACGCCACCGAGCGCCTCGGCCGCCGAACGGGCCAACTCCTCGGCGCCCGCCGGTGTGGAGATGTCCGCGCCGACGAGGGCGTGCCCGGTGCCGGGTAGCGCGGCCAGGGTGGTCTCGGCGTCCGCGCGCCGCGTGCCGTAGTGCACCGCGACCCGGTCGCCGTGCGTCGCGAAGGCCACGGCCACCGCCCGGCCGAGGCCGCGCGAGGCACCGCTGACGAGCACCCGCCGCCCGGTGGCGGGAAAAGCCGCCCCGGGGGCGGGCGAAGTGGCGGGGGTGGGGCTCTGGTTCATGACGGCGTGCTCCTTGTCGCTCTCCGGATGAGGCCGCGCGATCGACACGGCCACGCGACCGGCCCGGCCACGTCGCTGGCGCCGTACGCGTCACGCGGGACCGGCCCCGGCACGACACCGCTCCGACGCGACCCGACACCGACCGACCCGGTACGGGCCCGCCCGACCTGGCCCGCCCGGCCGGCGTCGGCCAAGTGCCGGCGCCCGCACGCGCCTTGCCCTGGCGCTCTTGCTCCGCACAGGCCCCGTACCGGGCCCGGCACGGACGCGCGTGCGCGGACAGGCACGGACACGGACGCGAAGGACGTACGTCGGACGCCGTACGCGCTGGGCGGCGCCGCACGGCGCAGCCTATGCCGCATGCGCCGGGGGCCGCGTACGGAGGTGGCGTACGTCTCTCCGGCGTGCGACACCCCGAGACCGGTCCGAGTCGCGCCCCGCGTGGTTCCCTGTACCGTCGCGACGCGATCGGGCCGCCCGGCGTACGAAGGCGTGCGCCCTGCGAGAGTCGCCCAGACCGTACCGACCAGCCACCGCCCGGCCAGGCACAGCCCAACTCGGCACGGCCTGCTCCGGTCTGCCCCCGTCTGCTCACCCCGTCTCGCCCGACGCGGTCGGGTCCCGCCCTGCCCGACCTGGCCCCGTTTGCCTTGGCCTGCCCCGTCTGCCTGTCCCGGTCAGGTCCTGCCTGGCCTGGTTCAGGCTGCTCTGGTCTGCCCCATCCCGCCTGCCCCATCCTGCCTGACCTGGCCCGCCCGACCTGGCCCGCCCGACCTGGCCCGCCTGGTCTGCTCCGCACGTACCGCTCGACCCGGTCAAGTCCGGCCCCGCCCGACCCGCCCTGGCTCCGCCTGCTGTGGCCCACCCCGTTCGCTGGCCCCGTCTCATTCGGCCTGGCCGGGCCCCACCCAGCCGGGCTGAGCCCGGGCCGCTCCGCTCGGCTCTGCCCGCCTCGGCCCGCCCCGATCGCCGCCCCGTCCCACCGGCCCCGCTCCAGCCCGGCCCGCCACGGCCGACCCCGACTACTCACGCCGCCCCGCCCGCTCTGGCCAAGTCCGACCCCGCCTGACCTGGTCTGGGCCGCCCCGGCCGCTCGTCCCACAGACCCGGTCGAGCCCCGCCCTCGCCCAGCCCCGTCCCGCCTGTTCACCCCGGCACGCCCGACCTGATCGCGTCCGGCTCCGCCCAGCCTGGCCCGGTCCCAACCGTGTTGGTCCCACCCCGTCCGCTGGCTCCGTTCCACCCGGGTCGGTCGGGTCCCGCCGTGGTCGGGCCCTGTCCGGCCTCACCCGACCTGACCTGATCTGGCCTCGACCGCTGTCGGGTGCGGCCCGGGCGCGGGCCGGCAATTCCGGTGGCGGGGCGTGTCGCTCGCGCTCGTGCCACGGCGGGGTCGAGGTCGGTGGTGCGCACGGCGCCGCCGCGCGCCGGCCGTGCGCGGCGCGACCCCGTGACGGCGACCGGCACCCGGGGGGCCGCCGGCCAGGCGGGCGCGGGGTCGAGCGGGAACCAGAGGGGCCCGGTCGCGGTCGCACCCGGCGCGCTGTCGTCCGGGTCGTACCAGGGGAGGCGTCCTGCGCTGGGGTAGCGAACGGATGTCACGTGGGCAGCTCCGGCCTGCCCAACTGGCCGGCCGGCGCGGGTGCCGGCGCCTGGAGAACGCGTCGCGGGTACGGGAACTGCCCGTGATCCGCGCGAACGGAGGGGGTGCGGGCACGGCCGTCGGCCCGGGACGCCCCGCCTGAGAGCTCGCCCGGCGTCACGGGAACCCGTGACCGCTCATGGCCGACGGGCGCGGCGGCGGTGACAGCCGTGACACGGGGCACGGAGCGCGAGGCACGGGGCACGGATGCGGCCTGCGAGGCGCACGGCACGGAGTGCGAGGCGCGAGGCGCGGCGTACGGGACGTGGGACCCGCGCACGGGACGCGCGCACGGAGCGCAGGACACGGGACGTGAGCACGAGACACAGAGCACAGCGCGCGGCACGCGGCACGCGGCACGTGGGACGCGGCACGTGGGACGCGGCACGTGGGACGTGGGACGTGGGACGCGGCACGTGGGACGCGGCACGCGGTCGTGGACATTTCTGTACGGCATCGGGCGCATGCGACAGTTTGTTCGTGCTTTCGCGATGGTGGTACGCCTTGATGGGGCTCATATGTCTGGTGGTGTTCCTGGTCGGGGCGGCCACGGCGGCCTGGGCGGAGGAGCAGCGGATCAGGTGGTTGACCCACTGCGGCATGGCCGTGGGAGGTGGCGCGCTCGGCATCGGGCTCGTCATGGTCGGGCGGGCCGTGCTCTTCGGGCCGTTGCGGCGGGCGATGTTCCGGGTGCCTCCGACGAAGGGGCGGCACCGGCGCCCGGAACCGCCGCGCTGAGGCCGCCCGGGACGTCGCGGGCGGCGGGCCCGGCCGCCGGAACCCGGCCCGTGGCGCGGCTATCGCCCGCCGCCGCGCCCGGCCAGCCGTGCGAGTCGGCGCTGTCGACGTCGCTCGGCCAGAGTCACGAGGAGGAAGAAGAGCCCCATGACGACGCCGAGGGCCACGGCTAGGAGCGCGTCCGTCGGTCCGGCGCCCTCGGAGATCGTCCAGAGGAAGAGGGCGAACACTACGGCGACGCCCCCGCCGACGGCGATCGGATGCCGCGCTCCCCACCTCTGGGACCGGGTCGGGCGCCGCTGTCCCCCCAGAGCCCGGTCGACCGACCAGAACGCGTCCACGACCACCCGCCGAACCCGCTCGCCTCGCGCCATGCCCCGGAGCCTATGACGCACGACCGAAGCGCAGGTCAACGGCCCTGCCCCCCGCCAGCCGCCCCCTCCCCACGCCGAGGCCCACCCCGCGTCAGACCCCGCCGCGAGCCACGGCTCCCGCTCCCCCACCCCTCACCACGCCACAGCCCGTGACCGACAGAGCCCGTGACCGCCCCGGCCCGGCCGCCCCGCACTCCGCGCCCCACACTCCACATCGCGCGCCCACGTCCCGGCCCACGTTCCGGGCCGCGCGACGGCGCGTGCGCGACGGCGGGCGATCGCACTCGGTCCGGGAACGGCCGTACATACCGGCCGGCGCGCGGTGGCGGTCCGCGCGCCGGGCCGCGCGCGACAGGGCGTACCGCGATCACGCCGCCTCGATCGCAGACCGCACGTCACCGATCACGAGATCGCCCGTCACCGGTCACGAGTGCGCGGCCCAGCCTCCACCTCCCGCCCCGCCCCCGCCTCCACACAGCTCGCGGCCCACGTCACGAGCTCGCGGGTCGGGCGGCTCGCGGGAGTTTGGACACACGGCGTACCGGTCACCGAGCGCGGGTGGCGGATCACGCGTCGTGCGGTGCGACACGTGGGCCCGTATCCGGCATCGGGATATGCGATCCGAAATGCGGCGGGAAATCCGGCCGTTCGGGAATTCCGTCCCGGGCGCCGTCGGACGGTGAAATGGATGACGGAACGCCCGGATACGACCGCGCGGCGCGGACGATTTCCCGAACCCGTACGGTGACCGGACGCGTCGCGTACCCGGCGCGCTCACGCTCGGATCACCCAGAGATCACCCCGAGTCCGCACAGAGAGCAGGGGAACCGACCATGTCGCCCACGCCCGAGATCATCGCCGCTTTCGAGGCGGCCAAGGGATTCATGCCGCTCGACGAGGGATTGGCCCTGTACGAGGCGGCGCGGGAGGCGGGGGCGAGCGGGTTGCCGCTGTTGGAGATCGGTACGTACTGCGGGCGCTCGACCCTCCTGCTGGCCGCCGCCGCGCGCGAGGCGGGCACCGTCGTCGTCACGGTGGACCACCACCGCGGCTCGGAGGAGCAGCAGCCGGGCTGGGAGTACCACGACCCGTCGCTGGTGGACCCGCTGGTCGGCCGCATGGACACGTTGCCCGCCTTCCGTCGCACGGTGCACGCCGCCGGGCTTGAGGACCACGTGATCGCGGTGGTGGGGCGGTCGCCGCAGGTGGCCTCGGTGTGGGGCGGCCAACTCGCCCTGGTGTTCATCGACGGCGGCCACACCGACGAGCACGCCAACGGCGACTACACGGGCTGGGTGCCGCACCTGGCGCCCGGCGGGCTGCTCGTGATCCATGACGTGTTCCCCGATCCGGCCGACGGTGGGCAGGCGCCGTACCGCGTCTACCGGCGCGCGCTGGAGTCGGGTGCCTTCACCGAGGTCTCCGACACCGGTTCGCTGCGCGTCCTGCGCCGCACCGCTCCGGGCGCGTAGTCGGCGCGCGCGGCCCGCCCCACCCGCGGGCCTCCCGACACCGCTCCCCCGCCGCCGTCCCGCCCCGGGCTCCTCTCCCGTCACCCGGCTCGCCCCGCCCCGCGCGCCTCCCCCACCCCGCACCCCGGTCCACCCGATCGCGCCCCGGCGCGCGCCGGCCGGCGCGCGGCGGACTACCATCGCCCGCGTGTCGAACGGCAGTTTCCCCCCCACTCCACGCCGACTCGGCGGCACCCTCGTCATCGTGCTGGCCGTGCTCGTACCCGTGTGCTTCGCGGGCTGGCTCGTGTGGCGCGCCACGGACGAGGACGACGCGCAGGCCACCGGCGCGCCGGGCGCCCCGGCGCCCCCGTCCGCGACGCCCGGCGGTGGCGGCCGGGAGGACGCCGCCGCCTCGCACCGCCCGCCGTCGCCGGGGCGGACGAGCCAGGAGCGCGCGCTGGCGGGCAAGGTCGTGGTGATCGATCCGGGGCACAACCCGCGCAACCGCGACCACACCGCCGAGATCGCCCGCCTGGTGAGCGTCGGCACGCATCGCAAGGAGTGCGACACCACGGGCACCTCGACCAACGCCGGGTACGCCGAGGCCGCGTTCACACTCGACGTGTCGCGGCGCGTACGGACGTTGCTGAGTGAACGGGGCGCGACCGTCAAGCTCACCCAGAACGACGACCGCCCCTTCGGCCCCTGCGTGGACGAGCGGGCCGCCATCGGCAACGAGGCGCGCGCGGACGCCGCCGTCTCCGTCCACGCCGACGGCGCGGGCGCCGGTCAACGCGGATTTCATGTGATCTTGCCCGCGTCGGTACGTGGGGGCGGGGCCGACACGTCGGCCATCACCGGTCCCTCGCGTCACCTGGGCGATTCGCTGGTACGCGGCTTCACCAGGGCCACCGGAAGCGGCCTCGCCAACTACCTGGGTGGCGGTGACGGTTTGATGGTCCGCGACGATTTGGGCGGACTTAATCTCTCCACGGTTCCCAAGGTGTTCATCGAGTGTGGCAATATGCGCGACTCGAAGGATGCGGCGTTGTTGACCGATGCGCGCTGGAGACAGCGGGCGGCGCGTGGTATTGCCGACGGCATTACGGACTTCTTGCGCGGGAAGCGATAACGGCCGGGTTGAGCAGGCGTAACGGTCGCCCTCGAACGTGAGCACCCGGCCGTTTCGGCGATAGATTCACCCGTACGATGGGGGGCCACCCCCGCGCCCTCGCACTTCGCGTCCGGCGACAGCGACGACAACAGACGAGACCGATAGAGGACCTTACGTGAACATCCGCTCCCTCACTCGAGGCGATGGCGTGGTGATCGGAGCAGCGGTTTTGCTGTTCGTCGCCTCGTTCCTTGATTTCATTGCCGTCGACTGCCCGTCGGGCGCGCCGGACTCGGCCTGCCCGGCCTACAACGGCTGGAGCTCCGACTTCGCCTCCACCACGGCCGGCATCTTCGTCCTCGGTGTGGTCGGCGCGGCTCTCGTCGTCCTCTCGCACCTGCTGCCGCAGCGCAACCTGTTCGGCCTCACGCTGGAGCAGTGGGGGACGGCCGTCGTGGTCGCCGCCGCGTTCACCTCCACCTGGACGATGGTCTTCAGCCACCCGGACGGCCTGGAGAAGGGCGCCGGGCAGATCATGGGCTTCATCGTGCTGCTGGTGCTGGCCGGTGCCGCGCTGATGGGCTCGCGGGTTCCCGCACTCAAGGCCCCGCTCATGGGTGCCGCCTCGCCGCAGCCCGTGGCCCCGTACGGCGGTCAGCCGGGTCAGCCCGGTCAGCCGGCCGGTGGCTACGGCTACCCGGGCGGCGCGCAGCAGGGCGCCCCGTCCCCGTACGGTGCGCCGGCCGCCGGTCAGCCTCCGTACGGCGGTCAGCCCGGTGGCGCGAGCGCTGCTCCGGCCGCGGCCGGTGGCGGGGAGTTCGCCCCGTTCTGGTTCGCCGTTCCGGTGGCCCGTCCGCTCTACGCCGAGGACGGCTCGGCCACGCCGATCGCCGAGCTGGCGCCGGGCACCTGGTACCTGGCGGTGGAGCAGCGCGGGCAGGCGCTCGTGGCGCAGACGCAGGACGGCCGTCGCGGCGTCCTGCAGGACACCACCGGCATTCAGCGCGGCTGACCCTCGGTCGTTCGTGTCGGCACGGCCCCTCGCCCCTTGGTGGGTGGGGGGCCGTCGCCGTGTCCGGGCTCGCTCACCCGCCCCGCGTGCCCGTCCCGGGCCGACGTGGTGACGTGGCGACATACCGACGCGACGGGCGGCGTGCCTGTCGCGTACGCGCGGGGGGCGGTTAGCGGAAGCTGGCCCGGTCCAGCCAGAACTCCAGGAGCGCGCGGTCGCCGGTGACGGTGACCCGGTCGCTGCTCGGGGGCAGCCGCCGGTAGAAGAGGAGCAGCAGGTCGGTGAGGGCGCCGGTGGCGGTGACGGCCGCCGCTCCCTGGGCGCGGGCCCAGCGCACCCCGTCCGGAGTCAGCTCGATGGTCCAGTGGGCGGCCTGCTCGGGCTCGGTGTCCGTGGCCCGGAGGCGGATGGCCTGCCCGGTGCCGCGCAGTTCGGCCAGGCTCGGGTTGAAGTGGGCGGCGAACGGGTTGCTGACGATCTCCAGCCACTCGTCGATCGCGTCCGCGGCCACGTCCGGGTCCACGGCGTACTCCGCGCCCGTGACGGCGACCGCGTCCGCGCGGTGGATCGCCGTCTCGTGCGTGATGCGGCGCGCCCAGAACGACGAGCTCTGCTCCTGGCCCCAGGACCACAGGGGGGCGCCGGGGCCCGCCGCCGCGAGCGCGGCGTCCAGCATCGCGGCGCCCTCGGCCAGCCAGGCGTCCATGGCCGCCGGGTCGCCGTCGCTCGGGCCCTTCGACGCGGGCCGCTCGTCCTCCGCGTACGCGGTGGCCCGCGAGGTCAGCAGGAACTCGGCCCAGCGGTGGGCCTGGCCGACGTGCGTCAGCAGGTCGGTGACGGTCCACTCGGGACAGGTCGGTACGCGGGCGGCCGGATCGGCCCCGGCCACGGCGGCGCGCAGCAGATCGGTCTGACGGGCCAGCGCGGCACGGTATCTGTCGTATCCCAGTTCGCTCATGACGGCACGGTACGACCAGGGTCTGACATCGGCCCGGTGGCGGGCGCGGGATGGGCTCAGCAGCAGTCCGGGGGCAGCCCGGCGGGCAGCCGCTCGGCTCCGAAGACCCGCGTGGTGGCCTCGTCGCCGCCGAGCGCGGCCACCGCCAGGAGCAGGGAGCCCGCGGTCCAGGTGGTCAGCTCGCGGGGCCAGACGGCGTCGTCGTCGAAGACGTAGCCGGTCCAGTACATGCCGTCGTCGGCGCGGAGGTGCTGGATGGAGCGCAGGACGCGCACCGCGTGGTCGGACTCGCCCATCGCCCACAGCGTGAGGGCCAGTTCGCAGCTCTCGCCTCCGGTGACCCAGGGGTTGGGGGTCACGCAGCGCACCCCGCGGTCGGGGACGACGAAGCGGTCCCAGCCCTCGGCGATGCGCTCCCTGGCCGCGGCGCCGGTCAGTGCCCCGCCGAGGACCGGGTAGTACCAGTCCATGGAGTAGCGGCTCTTGTCGAGGAACCGTTCGGGGTGGTGGCCGATGGCGTGCCGCAACCAGCCGAGCGCCAACTCCCAGTCGGGTTGCGGGTCCTCGCGGTGCTCGGCGATGGCCAGGGCGCAGCGCAGGGCCTGGTGGACCGAGGAACAGCCGGTGAGCAGGGCGTCGGTGACGATCTCGCCGCCGTCCTCGGGCGCGGCGCGCTTCCAGCCGATCTGGCCGCCGGGCTGCTGGAGGGTGAGGACGAACTCGATCGCCGCGTACACCGTGGGCCACATCTGGTCCACGAAGGCGTCGTCGCCGGTGGACAGGTAGTGGTGCCAGACGCCCACGGCGACGTAGGCGCAGAAGTTGCTCTCCTTGGCGCGGTCGGTGGGCTGGTCGGCGGCGACGCCGTCGGGGGCGTCGGGGTAGGCGGCGTACCAGGAGCCGTCGGCGTTCTGGTGGCGGGCCAGCCAACGGTAGGCGGCGTCGGCGCGCTCGTGTTCGCCGGCGACGTCCAGCGCCATGGCGGCCTCGGTGTGGTCCCAGGGGTCCAGGTGGTGTCCGCGAAACCAGGGGATGGCGCCGTCCGCGCGCTGGACGGCGAGGATGCCGGCGACGGTCTGCCCGGCCTGCTCGGCGGTCAGCACGCCGGGCAGTACCAGCCGGTCGGTACGCCCCGGCCCGCGACCCGCGACGGTCATTCCCGCTCCTGGTGGGTGGCGTGGTCGGTGGACGCGGGGTCGGCGGCGATGGTCCCGGCCGGCTCGGTGGTCGGCGCCAGCGGAGCGGGGTCGTGCGGCTTCGTCGCGTACGCCACGAAGCTCTTGCCGATGAGCGGGTTGAGCGCGCTCTCCGCGAGCCGGGTGGCCAGCGGCTTCTTCATGATGTCCCAGACCAGCAGCTTGTGGTACGCGCGGACCGGCAGCGCCTTGTCGTTGTCCACGCCGAACGCGCACTTGAGCCACCAGTACGGGCTGTGCAGCCCGTGCGCGTGGTGGGTGCCGTACGGCCGCAGCCCCGCCTCGCGCATCCGGTCGAG
This sequence comes from Streptomyces sp. NPDC057702, assembly GCF_042799315.1. Lineage (NCBI taxonomy): Bacteria > Bacillati > Actinomycetota > Actinomycetes > Kitasatosporales > Streptomycetaceae > Streptomyces > Streptomyces sp. NPDC057702. Next base: position 86,174 of record NZ_JBHVJC010000013.1, read on the forward strand.
CAGTTCGTCGCCCCGGTAGATGCGGATGTGGCCGCCCTCGACCTCGTGGTAGGCGTCGGAGAGCGCCCAGCACACCTTCTCCGGCCCATACCGGGGGACGGTGACCGCTATCCGGCCGCCCGGTCGCAGCACACGGACCATCTCGGCGAGGACGCCCTTGTCGTCGGGGATGTGCTCCATCACCTCGGAGATGATCACGACGTCGAAGCTGTCGTCGGGGAAGGGCAGCGCGAGGGCGTCGCCCTCCAGGGCGATGGCGGTGGCGGTGGCCGGTGCCTCGCCCTCCTCGCGCATCGCGGCGAACCACCGGGCGACCTCGCGGATCTCCTTGCCGTCGCGGTCCAGCGCGACGACGTGCGCGCCGCGCCGGTAGCACTCGAAGGCGTGCCGGCCCGCGCCACAGCCCAGGTCGAGGACCCGGTCACCGGCGGCGAGCGGGAAGCGGGAGAAGTCGACGGTCAGCACGGGGGTCTGCCTCTCTTTCCATCAGGCGGTAGTGCGCGGTGGGGGCGCGCTCCGAGGCCGGCGGGAGGCCGGGCCGGGGAGCGGGACGGTCGTGGGCGGGGCGTACGGGGCGGGGCGCGGTTCGGGCACTCCGCGCGGGCGGGCCGCGCGGTGGTCGGGGGCGCGGCGGGGCGGTGGCGGGGTCAGCGGCGGCGCGCGGCGGCGGCCTGGACGCGGATGGCCTCGCGGTAGTGCTCGACGGTGCCGCGTGCCGCCTGCTCCCAGGTGAAGCGGCGCAGGACGCGCTCACGTCCGGCGGCGCCGAGGCGGGCCCGCAGCTCCGGGTCGGCCAGGAGTCGGCCGAGGGCCTGGGCGAGGGCGTCCGCGTCGCCGGGCGGCACCGCCAGACAGGTCTCGCCGTTAGGGCCGGCCACCTCGGGGATGGCGCCGCCGGTGGTGGCCACCAGGGGGGTGCCGGTGGCCATGGCCTCGGCGGCGGGCAGCGAGAAGCCCTCGTAGAGCGAGGGCACACAGGCCACCTGGGCGCTGCGGACGAGGTCGACCAGCTCGTCGTCGCTGATGCCCTTGACGAAGCGGATGGCGTCCGCCAGTCCGTACCGCTCGATCGCTGCGGCCACCGGCCCGTCGTCGGCGCGCTTGCCGACCACGACCAGGTGCGCGTCGGGCTGTTCCGTACGCAGCTTGGCGAGCGCCTCGACCAGGTGGACCAGGCCCTTGAGCGGGACGTCCGCGCTGGCGGTGGTGACGACGCGGCCGGGGATCTCCGCGACGGAGGGGTCGGGTGCGAAGCGGGTGGCGTCGGCGCCGATGGGCACCACGTGCACACGGCCCGGCGCCACGCCCAGGTCGGCGACGATCTCGCGACGGGAGGAGCCGGAGACGGTGAGCACCGAGGGCAGCCGCCGGGCGACGCGCTTCTGCATCCGGCTGAAGGCGTACCAGCGGCGCACCGAGGCCCGGCGGCGCCAGTCGGTCGCGGCGTCCAGCTCCAGCCTGCGGTCCACCGTGATCGGGTGGTGGACGGTGGTGACCAGGGGGAATCCGGCGCGGGGCAGGCCGAGCAGGCCGTAGCCGAGGGTCTGGTTGTCGTGCACGACGTCGAAGGCGCCGGGGCGGGCCGCGAGGTGGCGGCGCACACGGAGGCTGAAAGTGAGCGGCTCGGGGAAGCCGCCGGTCCACATCGTGCCGACCTCCAGCGCGTCGATCCAGTCCCGGAACTCGTGCGCCCTGGGCGTGCGGAACGGGTCGGGCTGACGGTAGAGGTCGAGGCTGGCCAGCTCGGTGAGGTGGACGCCGCCGCCGGCGGGGAAGCCGGGGCCCGCCACGCTGTCCAGGACCGGGTAGGGCTGGGCGCCCAGCACCTCGACGCGGTGGCCGAGCCGGGCCAGCTCGCGGGAGAGGTGACGCACGTACACACCCTGGCCGCCGCAGAACGGGTCGCCCTTGTAGGTGAGGAGCGCGATGCGTAGTGGCGCTCCCTCGGCGGCGGGGGGCGCCGCCCGGAGCGGGTCGGGCCCGGTCGCCTGCACGGCCTCGGCACTCACTCGCGGCCCCCTTCTCGATGCGGTCCAGCGGGAGCGTAATCGCTCGCCGAGATGTAGAACAAGTTCCACCAGCGGAACGTGCGGGAAGTCTCGAAGATACCCGCCACCCCCAGGGACCCCCTGCCGGGCCCGGGTGATTCGCGCCACTGGGTGAACCGTGGTCGCGGGGGTGTGCCCGGCCGCCGCACGGGTCGGCGGGGCGGCGACGCGGAGTCGGGGGCCGCTCGCGGGGGCCTGGCGAAGTGGAACAGGTTTCAGCGCTCGCGCGGCCTCGAAGGCCCTGTCATCATGCACGGTGTTCGCCACCAGCCCGCGCACGCTCGGGGCCCGCACCGAAGTAGGACAGATGACCGCAGTCTCGAAGGCGACCTCGGCGCCGCTCACCGAGCGGCAGGAGGCGCGCCGCCGTCGGATCCTGCACGCCAGCGCCCAACTGGCCAGCCGGGGCGGGTTCGAGGCCGTCCAGATGCGGGCGGTGGCCGAGAGTTCGGGGGTGGCCCTCGGCACGCTCTACCGCTACTTCCCGTCCAAGGTGCATCTGCTGGTGGCGACGATGCAGGACCAGTTGCAGCGGCTGCACGAGACGTTGCGCAAGCGCCCGCCGACCGAGGAGGAGCCCTCGGCGCGGGTCGCCCAGACGCTGATGCGGGCCTTTCGGGCGATGCAGCGCGAGCCGCACCTCGCGGAGGCGATGGCGCGCGCCCTGACCTTCGCCGACCGCTCGGTCAGTCCCGAGGTGGACACGGTCTCGCGGCTGACGACGGCGATCATCCTGGACGCGATGGGCCTGACCGGCACGCCGACCCCGGCCCAGCTCTCGGCGGTACGCGTCATCGAGCACACCTGGCACTCCGCCCTCATCACCTGGCTCTCCGGGCGGGCCTCCATCGCCCAGGTGAAGATCGACATCGAGACCGTCTGCCGCCTGATCGACCTCACCGACCCCAACTGACCGCTGGGACCGGTTGCACCACGCTCCCGGGCCGGGGCTCCCCCCTGGCCCCGTCCGGCACCCTCCAGCCGCCCAACCGGCCACGCCCCCTCCCCCACGGCGCGTCGGACGACGGCGAAGGGGCGACGCCAGCCATACGAACTCCCGCCTGGCGTCGGCTGGTTCGTGACGACGCGTCTCGGCGCGGCCACCTGTCGCCAAGGCCACGTGCCGGCACCGCCCGACCGGGGACGGACGCCGGTGCCCTGTGGCGTTCGCGCGGTGGCGAGGCGCGAGGCCGCCACAGCGTGCGTACGGCAGGTCGTCGCGCCCGCACGGAACTTCGGGGTCGGGTCGCGGCCGGAGTCGGCGTCAGGAGCGGAGTCGGGTCAGGGCCGAGGTCGGGCGTACGGGCTCGGCCCGGCGGACCGCCGGTGGCCAACTCGGTTCGCATCTGGTGCGGTTCGGACCTGTCGGTCGGGCGGGGGCGTGGAAGGGGTCGCGGGAAGCCGCGCCCCGCGTACGTGGACGCGCGCGGGCGGAGCGGGCCCCGGCCGGGGCCGTGGCCGGCCGCCCCTCGGGCCGGAGCGGCGACGGGGCGAGCCGGACGGGCGGCGGCACGGCGCGGCGGGCCGGGCGGCGGACCCACTCGAATCGGCTCCACCAGCGGCGGGTTCACCGGCGCCGGGCGAGGCGGCGACCGGTGGCGGGGGTTACTCCGCGGGCGGGAACACGGCCTCCCCGTCGCGCGCGAGTCGGATGGAGATGGCCTCCACCGGGCAGCTCTCGGCGACGTCCAACACCCGCTCGGAGGCGGCCACTTCGGCCGTGACCGGCTCGGACCGGCGCGCCGCGCCCAACCGGAAGGCGGCGGGCGCCTCCCCCGCGCACAGCCCCGACCCGATGCACACGCCCTGATCGACCTCGATCCGCCAACGCTCCGTCATACCGTCCCGCCTTCCGCGTACGCCCCCGAGGGCCCGTTGATCACCCCGCGCACGATAGGCCGCCACCCGGCCGGAGCCCACCCCGCCCCCACCCCCTCCAGCCGCCCCCGGGCAGGCCCACTCCCGGCGCACACCCCACCCGCCTCCAGCCCGAGCCCGCCCGCCAGCCGCCGGGCCGACCGACAGGCGGGCGGGCCCACCCGGGAGCGGCCGACACACGGGGCGGTGGGGTGTTCGAGGCGGCGGGGCGCGTACGAGACACCCGGCGCGACCGACAGCGGGGCGGCGGGGGCGGGCGGCGGTACGGCGGGGGCGGGGCGCGGGGCGCACGGCCTCGGGGCGGCGGGGGCGTTCCACCGCCCCGAGGCGGGCGGCACGAGTCGGGGGTGGCGCGCGCCCGGGCCCGCGCCCGTCAGGCGGGCCGGGTCGCGACGGGGGCGAGGCCGCGTGGGCGGGGCGCGGACGCGCGACCGTCACGGAACGTGATGACTTGCAAAGTTTCCGTGACCTACTTAGCGTGCTTTGTGGCGGTTAGGTGGGATTTTCATCACATCCGACCGGCCGCTGTCGGGTGCCCACCGTGGCGCCGGTGTGTGATCGCCGGCGTCGTCGAACGCCCCGACGTCGACACAGTCGCACTCTTTCCGCTGGCTCAGCTCACGCGCTCCCCGCCGGGGGAGCCGCTCCTTCACCTCCTGGAGAAACAGATGTTCCTGCAGTCCACGTTCAGCAAGATCGCCTTGACGGCGGCGACGGGTGCCCTGGCATTCGCCACCGCCGCCACCCCCGCTCTCGCGGCCACCCCCACGGCCGCCGCGGAGCACACCAGCTCCTCCGTCAAGGCCAAGCCCGCCCACTACAAGGGCCGCGTCATCGCGAAGTCGGGCCTGCTGATCCGGAGCGGCCCGAGCCAGAAGCACAAGGTCGTCGGCGCTCTCCCGTACGGCACGATCGTCAACATCGTGTGCAAGGTCAACGGGCAGAACATCGACGGCAACCCGCGCTGGTACCTGCTGGACAACGGCAAGTGGGCGTGGGGCGCGGCCCGTTACATCGCCAACATCGGCCGGGCCCCGCACTGGTGCTGACCTGACGCCCGGCCTCGCCGGACAGCCTGACCACATCGGCCTTCGCCGCCCCTCACGGGCGGTGGGGGCCGACGTGCTGGCACCGCCCCCGGCGGCGGACGGGATCGCGGGCCCGCCCCCCGGTCGCGTACGGCACGCGGCCGGCCACGCGCGCCCGCCCCGCCCGTCTCGGCCGGCCCGCGCCCCGTCCGGCGAGGCGTGGGCCGCCCCGGTCGCGGGCGACGTACGCCGGCGTGCCCCCCTTCTCGGGCCGGCCACCTCCCGGCCGGCGGCGCGGACGTGCGGTGGCCGTGGGGCGGTGGGCGGCGGTGGGCCCGGGGGCGGCGGATAAGCTGTCGCGGACAACTTCATCCCGCCCCGGGACGGGGAAAGCCGGTGGAAGACCGGCGCTGACCCGCAACCGTAAGCGCGGCGTGCCCCCGTGGCGCGGCCGTGCGAGCCGGACCACCCGTGCCGGGGCGAGAAGGCTCCCGGAGCCGGCCGTGCCTCGCGAGGGCCCGGCCCGGTCGCCGGCGCCCGTCGAGGTCTGCGGAGCTGAGCCCGGTGCCACCGCGCGACTGTCCGTCGCGCGGAGGGCGACGTGGGCGGCTGCGCACCGCGACGACCGACGCCGCGATGACGGACATCGCGACGCTACCCACCGAGAGGCACCGACCATGGCCCCCTCCCTCGCCGTCCACGCGCGCCGCGGCGCCGTGGCGCTGGCCTGCGCCGCCGTCCTGGGCGTGGCGGCGACGCCCGTCGCCACCGCCGACGAGTCGCCGTCGCCCGCGACGTCCTCCGCCGCGCAGCCCGGGTCGCAGCAGCAGCCGAAGGGGCTGTACGGGGCGAAGGACCCGAAGTTCGACGGCGTGTGGCGGCAGTCGCTGGCCTTCCTCGCGCAGGACGCGGTGGGCGTCACCCCGGCCACCGAGGCCATCGACTGGCTGGCCGGACAGCAGTGCGCGGACGGCGGGTTCGCCCCCTACCGGGCCGACCCCAAGAGCCCGTGCGACGCGAGGAAGGGCGAGTTCAGCGACGCGACCGGGGCCGCCGTCCAGGCGCTGGCCACCGTCGGGGGGCGCGCCGCCGAGGTGACCAGGGGACTCGACTGGCTCACCCGGCACCAGAACGCGGACGGTGGCTGGGGCATGAACCCCGGCAGCCCCAGCGACCCGAACTCCACGGCCGTGGCCGTCGGCGCGTTCGCCGCCGCCGACCGGGAGCCGGGCGAGGTCACCGCGAAGGGGGGCAAGAACCCGTACGACGCGCTGCTCGGCTTCCAGCTCGGCTGCGACGCGAAGCGGGCCGACCGGGGCGCGTTCGGCTACCAGCCGGACAAGAGCGGCAAGCTCGCCCCGAACGCGCTGGCCAGCGCCGACGGCGCGCTCGCCGCGCGGGGCGAGGGATTCCAGGTCGAGCCCGCCGAGTCGGACGGCGCCGCCCCCAAGCCGCTGGCCTGCGACAGCGACGCGAAGGACGCGGCGGGCAAGGACACGGACGGGGACAAGGAGCCGAAGGCCGCGGCCGATGCCGCCGCCGCGTACCTCGTGACCACGCTCTCCGCCGGGGGCCAGCACCTGACGACCGCGATGCCCGGCGCCGAGCAGCAGCCCGACCACGGCAGCACCGCCGACGCGGTGCTCGCGCTGGCGGCCGGCGACCACAAGGGCGCGGCACAGGGCCCGCTCACCTGGCTCCAGTCCGCCAAGAGCGGCACGCTGACCTGGGCGAAGGGCGACCCGGGCGCGCTGGCCAAGCTGGTGCTCGCCAGCCACGCGGCCGGCGGCGACCCGCGCGCGTTCGGCGGCCAGGACCTGGTCGAGCAGCTCAACGCCACCGGCCCCACCCCCGCGACCTCCTCCGAGGACGCGGGCGACAAGGGTGACCAGGACAAGGACGAGAAGGACAAGGACGACGACAGCACCAGCGTCAGCGTCTGGTGGATCGTCGGCGTGGGTCTGGTGGCCGGCGTCGGCATCGGCTTCCTGCTGAGCGGGCGTAAGAAGCAGCAGCTCTGATGGGCTCGGGGCAGGCGACGGAGGGGCCCGTGGCCGGGCCCGCCCGCCGCGCGGCGACGGCGCGCGGGCGGGTCGGGTCGGCTGGGCCGGCCGCCGGCGCGCGCGCACGGCGCCCCGCCCTTCCCCGGACGCGGCGCGGCGGGGCCGCCGCGTTGACGACCCTCGCCCTGGCACTCCCATCGCTCGGCCTGTGGGGCGCCACGCCGGCCGCCGCCGACGGCTACCGCTACTGGTCGTTCTGGGAGCGGGACGGCGGCGCGTGGACGTACGCCACGCAGGGACCGGCCACCCCGCGGCCCGGGGACGGGGACACCGTCGGCTTCCGGTTCGCCGTCAGCCGCGACACCCGGGACGCGGTGCGGCCCCGGGGCCCGGCGGACTTCGCCGCGATCTGCGCCGACACCCCCGCCCGGGACGGGGCGAAGCGGATCGCGGTCGTCCTCGACTTCGGCACGCCGGGGGACGCGCCGGGCGGCGACCGGCCGCCCGCCTCCCGTACGGCGTGCGCGCGGGTGGGCGACGACGGCACCGCGGCCGACGCGCTGGCCCGGGTGGCGAAGCCGCTGCGGTACAACTCCGCCGCCCTGCTGTGCGCGATCGCCGGCTACCCCACGAGCGGCTGCGGCGAACAGGTCGGCCGCGCCGGCGACGGGGACGCCTCGGCCGACGCCTCACCCACGCCGGGCACGACGGCGGGCGGGCGCGCGACGGACGACACGGACGACGGCGGGCCGTCGGCCGGGCTGATCGGTGGCGTCGCCGCCGTCCTCGCGCTCGGCGCGGCGGCGCTGTGGCAGGCGCGCCGCCGACGCGGATGAGCGCCGAGAGCCGCCCGCGCGCCCGCGTCGTCGCCGACCGCGCCGATGCCCCCGGCCCGCGCGGGGGACGGACCGCCGGCGTACTGCGGGCCGTCCGCGCGCCGGTCGCCACCCGGTCGGGCGCGCTGCACGCCGGGGCGTGGTGGGTGTGGGCCCTCGGGCTGGCCGTCGCCGCCTCCCGCACCACCAACCCACTGCTGCTCGGCCTGCTGGTGGCGGTCGCGGGGTACGTGGTCGCGGTGCGCCGGACACAGGCCCCGTGGGCCCGCTCGTACGGCGCGTTCGTCAAGATCGCCCTGGTGGTGATCGGCATCCGGCTGGTCTTCGCGGTCTTCCTCGGCTCACCGATCCCGGGCACCCACACCCTGTTCACGCTGCCGGAGGTGCCGCTGCCGGACTGGGCCAAGGGGGTGCGGCTCGGCGGCCGGGTGACCGCCGAGGGGCTGGTGTTCGCGCTGTACGACGGGTTGAAGCTGGCCGCGCTGCTGATCTGTGTGGGCGCGGCCAACGCGCTGGCCAACCCGGCCCGCATGCTCAAGTCGCTGCCGGGGGCCCTGTACGAGGCGGGGGTGGCCGTCGTCGTCGCCATGACGTTCGCGCCGCACCTGGTGTCCGACGTCCAGCGGCTGCGGGCCGCGCGGCGGCTGCGCGGCCGGTCCGACCGGGGGCTGCGGGCCCTGGCGCAGGTCGGGCTGCCCGTTCTGGAGGGGGCGTTGGAGCGCTCGGTGGCACTGGCCGCCGCCATGGACGCCCGTGGCTACGGGCGCACGGCCCAGGTGCCGCGCGCGGTGCGGCACACCACCACCGTGCTGAGCGTCGGTGGCCTGCTCGGCGTGTGCGCCGGCACCTACGGCCTGCTCGCCGCCGAGGGCGCGGGGTACGCGGCGCCCGTGCTGGTCGGCGGGCTGCTCGCGGCGCTGGGCGGGCTGTGGCTGGGCGGGCGCCGCTCCGCGCGCACCCGCTACCGGCCCGACCGGTGGGGCGCGCGGGCCTGGTGGGTCTCCGGCTCGGGGGTGGCGGTCGCGGGGCTGATGATCTGGGCGGGCTCGTACGCGCCCACGGCCCTGCACCCGCCCGCCGTGCCGCTGACCGCGCCGACGCTGCCGCTGTGGCCGGCCGCATCGATCCTGCTGGGCCTGCTGCCCGCCCTCGTCGCCCCCGTGCCCGCGGACGCGGCCAGCGGGGTGCCGAAGGCCGGCCCCGAAGCCGGCCGTCCGTCCCGGTCCGACGACGACCAGCCCGAGGACGCGGCCCGCCCCGGCGCTCGCGGCCGGGCCCCGGCGCCCCACGGCGCGCGCCCGAGCGCCGCCCCGACAACGAAGGAGACCGAGCGGTGATCCGCTTCGAGCAGGTGTCGCTCACCTATGACGGCGCCGCCGGGCCCGCCCTCCAGGGGGTGGACCTGACCGTGGACGAGGGCGAGCTGTGCCTGCTCGTCGGCCCGTCCGGGGTCGGCAAGTCCACCCTGCTGGGGACCGTGTCCGGGCTCGTGCCGCACTTCAGCGGCGGCACGCTGCGCGGCAGGGTCACCGTCGCGGGCCGTGACACCCGCACCCACCGGCCCCGCGACCTGGCCGACGTGGTGGGCACCGTGGGCCAGGACCCGCTCGCGCACTTCGTCACCGACACCGTCGAGGACGAGTTGGCGTACGGCATGGAGTCGCTCGGGCTGCCGCCGGAGACCATGCGCCGCCGCGTCGAGGAGACCCTTGACCTGCTGGGCCTGGCGGCGTTGCGCGAGCGCCCCATCGCCACCCTCTCCGGCGGCCAGCAGCAGCGTGTGGCCATCGGCTCGGTACTCACCGCGCACCCCCGGGTGCTGGTCCTGGACGAGCCGACCTCCGCGCTCGACCCGGCCGCCGCCGAGGAGGTGCTGGCCGTGCTGCAACGCCTCGTCCACGACCTGGGCACCACCGTGCTGCTGGCCGAACACCGCCTGGAGCGCGTCGTGCAGTACGCCGACCAGGTCATCGTGTTGCCCGAGCCGGGCGCGGCGCCGCTGGTCGGCGCGCCCGGGGAGATGATGGCCCGCTCGCCGGTGCACCCGCCGGTGGTGGCTCTGGGCCGGCTCGCCCACTGGTCGCCGTTGCCGCTGTCGGTCCGGGACGCCCGGCGCAGGGCCGGGGCGCTGCGCGAACGGCTGGGCGCGCCGCCGGCGCCGGGCCAGGCGCCGCCGCCCGCGTCCGGCGCGCCCGCCGGCCGGGCCGAGGCGCTGCGGGTGCGGCGCGGGCGGATCGACGCCCTGCGCGGGGTGGACCTGACGGTGCGCCCCGGCGAGTGCGTCGCCCTGATGGGGCGCAACGGGGCCGGCAAGTCGACGCTGCTGTCGGCGTTCGTCGGACTGCACGAGCCGGCGGCGGGCACCGTGCGGGTCGGCGACGCGGTACCGCACCGTACGCGCCCGGCCGACCTGTTGCGCCGGGTGGGCCTGGTACCGCAGGAGCCGCGCGACCTGCTGTACGCGGACACGGTGGCCGCCGAGTGCGTGGCCGCCGACCGCGACGCGGACGCGCCGCCGGGCACCTGTCGCGCCCTGGTCGGCGACCTGCTGCCGGGCGTGGTCGACGCCGCCCACCCCCGGGACCTGTCCGAGGGGCAGCGGCTCGCGCTCGCGCTGGCCGTCATCCTGACCGCCGGGCCGCCGCTGATCCTGCTCGACGAGCCGACCCGGGGCCTGGACTACGCGGCCAAGGCCCGGCTGGTGGCGGTGTTGCGCGCGCTGGCGGCCGAGGGGCACGCGATCGTGCTGGCCACCCACGACGTGGAACTCGCCGCCGAACTCGCGCACCGGGTGGTGATCCTCGCCGACGGCGAGGTGGTCGCCGACGGGCCGACCGCCGAGGTCGTCGTCTCCTCGCCGGCCTTCGCCCCCCAGGTCGCCAAGGTGCTCGCACCGCTGCCCTATCTGACCGTCCCGCAGGTGGCCCACGCCCTGGCGGCCCCCGCGTGAGGGCGCCGGGACGCAGGCGGCGCGACGTACGCGGGGAACACGGCGTACGCGCCACGCGCCCGCACTCCGCCGCGCAGCCGGACTCCGCCGCGCGGGTGGACCGTGGCACGCACCGGGGGGACGGTGAGCGCCCCGGGCGGGGCGGGGACGGGGCGCGGCCTCAGCGGCAGGCGCGGCCGATTCGGCTGGGCTGGCGGTCGGTGGTCGCGCTGGCGCTGGTCAGCGCGGTCGGGGTGGCCGCGTTCGGCTGGCCGCTGCTGGCCGACTCCGAGTCGGGGCTGGCCCACTCGCGGGACGCGCCCTGGCTGTTCGCCGCGCTGTTGCCGCTGCTGCTCGCGGTGGTGGTCGCGACGATCGCCGACACCGGCCTGGACGCCAAGGCCATCGCCATGCTGGGCGTGCTGGCCGCCGCCGGCGCCGCGCTGCGCCCGCTGGGCGCGGGCACCGCCGGCATCGAGCCGATGTTCTTCCTGATGGTGCTCTCGGGGCGGGTGCTGGGGCCCGGGTTCGGGTTCGTGCTCGGCGCGGTGGCCATGTTCGCGTCCGCGCTGCTGACCGGGGGCGTCGGCCCGTGGATGCCGTTCCAGATGCTGTCCATGGGCTGGGTCACGATGGGCGCCGGGCTGCTGCCGGGGGCGCACCGGCTGCGCGGGCGCGCGGAACTCGCCCTGCTGGCGGTGTACGGAGCCCTCGCCTCAGCGCTGTACGGGCTGGTCATGAACCTCCAGGGCTGGCCGTACATCGGCGGCCTGGGCTCCGGTGTCTCCTTCGTCCCCGGCGACCCGCTCCCGGAGAACCTCTCCCGCTTCCTCGCCTACCACCTGGCCACCTCGCTCGGCTGGGACCTGCCCCGGGCGGTGCTGACGGTCGTTCTCGTGGGCACGTTGGGCGGCACCATCCTGGCGGCCCTGCGCCGCGCCACCCGACGGGCCGCCTTCGACGCGCCGGTGGCCTTCGACCCGCCCCGGCCGGCGCCGTGACCGACCCCGGCACCGCGCGCCCCGACGGCCCGCCACCGCCAGGCCGGGCGCGCCCGTAGGCCGCCCGCCGTGGACGTACTCCCCCGGGCGCGTTCCCCTCGCGCGGTGGCGTGGGCTCAGTCGAGGGCGAAGACGAGTTCGGGCCGCTCCCAGGAGACGACCGGGGAGGCGGGGACGGTGCCGACGCGCCGCGCGCCGACGCTGCGGTAGAACCCCTCGGACGGCGGGTGCGAGACGACGCGGACACGCCGGACGCCGTCGGCCCGCGCTCGCGCCTTCATGTGCTCGGCCAGCCCGCGCCCGACGCCGAGCCCCTGGGCCGCGTCCGCCACGAACATCAGGTCCAGCTCGGGCGGGTCCAAAACCAGCGCGTAGAACCCGAGCAGCCGATCCGTCCCGTCCTCGGCCAGGAACACCTGGTGGGCCTCGATGTAGTCGGGACCCACCCGGTAGCCGGCGACCATCGACGCGTACCGGCCCTCGTACGCCGACGAGCCGCGGACCAGCCGCGTCAGCCGCCGCGCGTCGCGCGCCGTGGCCCGCCTGATCGTGAGGTCCGTTCCGCGCATGACACCGCTCCCACCACACCGACCACGGCGGCCGAGGGCGGGGCCTGGGCCCACACCACGCCACCGAGGCGAGAAGTCAACAGGCCAGCAGGCTACGACGCGGTGGTGCGCGATGGGCCCGTGGGGCGTGTGATCCGGCGCACCGTCGTCACCCGACGACACCCCAGGGACGACGGACGCGAAGGCGATGGACGGGGGGACGGGGCAGGACGGAACGGCCCCTGCCCCCGACGTAGGGCAGGCCGACGGGCTGGAGCGGGGCGGCGGGCGGAGGACGGGGCGGCGGATCGGAGAAGGGTGGCGGGCCGAGGACGGGGCGGCGGCGCGACGGGGCCACGGGGCGACGGCCGCACCAGGCGGCGGCGGAGGCCCAGGGGCGGAGGGGCCCGGAGGCGACGGAGGCTCGGTGGCGGAGCCTTGGGGGCGGAGGAGGCTCGGGAGTGGTGGAGCCTCGGGGGGCGCCGGTCAGAGGCGTCGCGGCAGCGTGCCGTGGGTCAGGCCGCCGCCCGCGCCCGTCGTGGTGGGCGCGACCTCCTCGTCCCGGCGTTCCCGCTCGTGCGGGGCGGTGGCCGTGGTGACCAGGCGGGCGCCGGTGGCGCCGACGGGGTGGTCGAGGGGATCGCGCCGCCGTTGGCGTTCACCTTCTCCAGGCCCTGCTCAAAGGTCTGCGCCCGGGACGACATCACCGAGGCGAACGCCTCGTTGAGCTCGACCCGGTCGACGTCCGCGAGCGCCGTCCCCGCCCGGCCGAGGACCGCACGGGTGGCGTCGACGGGGCCATCGAGGTGAAAGTACGGATCGGCGCCGACCAGGGTCTGGGCCGGGACGCGGGCCCGGGGGCGCGGCCCGGCGCGTGTGCGACCGCCCGGGCGGCCCACGGGACGGTACGCGCCCCGTCCAGGAGCGGCGCGGAGGTGCCCGCCGGGTGCGGTGCGGCCGGCGTCACGGGCCGTGGCTCGCCCTACGCCGCCAGGCTGGTCTCCCGCAGCCCCTCGGCGCGCTCCGGGACCCGCCAGCCGGCCTGTCGGCGACCGGCTCGTCCCGGATGGCGGCACCCACTCGGAAAAGGTCCCGCGCGTGAACCGGCCCCCGGCCCAGGCCCGAGCCGCCCGCTCCCGCGAGGCGGGACCCGCCGTGTCCCACCGGGGCACGGGTCACGGGCCAGGCCACGGTGTCAGGCGATGCGCTCGCCGCCTCGACGTGACCCGACAGGCCCACCACCGGCCACGGGTCAGGCCGGGCCCGACCGGGCCCGTGCCGGTGGTCGCCGCCCAGCGGCGCCCGCGACACGGCCCCCACGCCGGAGCCGACACCGACGTCGACCACCCCGCTGGCCACCACGTGGTTGGCCTGCCGCGAGAAGTCACACAGGCAGTCCACGGTGGTCGCGGCGGTCGCGTACGCACGGCAGGCCCCGGGCCCGCCACCCGTGGCGGGCCACGTGCGTCGACCGCTCCCCGGCGTGGGTGGGGGTGCCGCTGCCGGTCTGCTCGACGTCCTCGGCCTGGAGGCCGGTACGGGGGAGGAGTGCGCCGGACGGCGTGCCGAGCGGGTGGGCGGGGCGCACGCCGGACAGCGCTCCGCCGCGTCCGCCGATCGGGGTGCGTACCGCCTCGGCGATGACGGCTTCCTCGACCATGGCTCGCCCTCTCCTCGCCCCCTGACGCGGAGCGCGCCGGCCGGCGCGCCCCCGGGTGCGGGACCGGTACGCGTTCTCGTGGACGGGCGCGCAGTCCGCGGAGGCCAGCCACGCCGGGGCGCGAGGGGCGTGCGACGGAGGTACGCGAGGCGGCCTCGCGGCCACCGCCTCCCCCGCCGCGTACGGGTTCCCGAGGGCGGACGGGCGTACTGCCCAAGGCGGTCGCGTTCGGCGCTCGGCCGGGCCACACGCCATCGCTCCCGGCGCGGGCCACACGCCATCGCTCGCGGCCGGCCCGCGCACCGGAGCCCGGGGCTCGGGGCTCGGGGCTCGACCCGAGGCGACCGGGGTACGGGCCCGCCCGGCGTTCGCCCCCCCACCCGGCGTTCGCTCCCGTTGCCCGGCGTACGGGCGAGATGCGGGCGGCGTACGGGCGACGGGGGCCAACTAGCCCCTCGGGCGGCTCCGTTCGTCCGCCCCGGAGCACGTGCGCACGGGACGTGGGAGGTGACGCGGGGGGCCGATGGGCGCGGCGACGGGTGGAGGCGGGGGCGCGGAAGCGACAACGGGGCGGGCAGGTTGCTGCCAGGCGCCTGCGCTTCGTCGACCTGACACCCGGCGGTGATGTCGGGACCCTACACTCGCTCGCGTGAACCAGGCATCGGGGCACGGCCGGGAGTACCGCGTGGCGGAGCTGGGACGCGCGGCAGGCGTCAAGGTGCGCAACCTGCGCTACTACCAGGGGCGCGGGCTGCTCCCGCCGCCGCGCTACGAGGGTCGGGTGGCGCTGTACTCCGAGGCCCATCTGGCCCGGCTGCGGCTGATCAGCGACCTCCTCGCGCGCGGCTACGCGGTCAACGGGATAGCCGAGCTCTTCGCCGCCTGGGACCGGGGCAGTTGCCTCGCCGAGTTCCTGGGCTTTGAGGAGGAGCGACCCACCGACCCGGAGCGGCCCGCCCCTCCGGAGCGACCCGCGCGGCCCGCGCGCGAGGGCCTCGGCCCGGCGCCGGAGGCGACCTGTCGGGCGGAGCTGCGCGAGCGGTTCGGCGACCAGGCGACCGAGGAGAACCTGCGCCGCGCGGCCGAGCTCGGCTACCTGAGCATCGACGGCGAGACCATCACCCACGCGAGCCGCGAACTCATGGAGGCGGCGGCCGAGTTGGTGCGTGGCGGGGTGCCGCTGGACGCGCTGCTGACGGCGGGTGCCATGGTGCGGGCCCACACCGCCGAGCTGGCCCACCACCTGGTCACCGCCGTCCGCGCGCACACGCCCGACGGCGCGCCCGCCCTCGACGGCCGGGCCGTTGACCCGGCCCCGACGGGCACCGGCCCGACCCCGCCCGAGGCCCACCGCGTCGCCCACGCGGTGGCCACCCTGCGCCCACTGGCCGGCGAGGCGCTGGGCGCCGAGTTCGCCCGGGCGGTGGAGCACGCGGTGGCGACGGAGTACGGCACGCCACCCCCACCCGCCAACGCACCCGCCCCACCCGCCGAACCCTGACCACCCGCAACCACCTGAACACCCGCCACCCCCAGGCCCCTTCGGCCCCGCCCACCACACCCCCTCGCGCCCCCGCGAGGCCCGCGCCGCGCGCCCGAGATGAGCCCCCGCCCACGCGCGGGCTCACCTCGGGGCGAGCCCCCGCACCGCCCGACCGGCCCGGCCCGGCCCGGCCCGGCGACTCTCGGCGACGTCGAACACCCCATGCCGACATCCGGAGTCCGGCGTCCGGTGCGATCCCGCCAAGTACGACTTTCAAGCGATGGATGACAACGAAGGCGTACCTGCACTTCGTTGGCGTAACAGCGTCGTTCACCACGATCCGACGGCTCGTCAGAACCAGCTCCCTCGGCCGAAAACCGCTCGCGCTGATCTTGTCAATGGTCATTGGCAGCTTTAGGCTCAGGCCCGTTACATCGCGTAATGAGCTCGGTTCATGTTGTGCGCGGAGATCGCTCCGCAACGCCGCTCTCAAGGAGCCCCTTCATGACGAACCGCACGCACCGCTCCCGCGTTCTGACCACCTCCGCCGGCGTCGCCGCCGTCGCGGCCCTCGCACTCCCCTTCACCGGCACCGCCACCGCCGCGCCGCTGGCCCAGGCGGCGGCCGGGTCCACCACGGTGACCCCGGCGGGCCACTACTTCGGCGCCAAGCAGTCCGGTGACATCGTCATCAAGGCCGGCGACATGACCGTGACCTGTAAGGTCTCCACCTCTCAGCCGGCCGGTAGCGGCAGCGCCAACCAGATACCCGCCGCGCCGAACAACACCAACGCGAGCGGCCCGGTGGCCGGCACCATCACCGCGCCCACCTTCGAGTCCTGCACCACCAACGTGCCCGGCGTGAACGTCTCCATCGCCACCTCCGGCACCTGGGGCATCTCCATCCAGCACGGCACGACGATCGCGGCCAACCTGACCGTGCCGAACGGCGGCCTGGTCATGAGCCTGACCGGCGCGATCACCTGCACCGGCACCTCCGGCGCCGCGAACGTCCCGGGCACCTGGGCCAACGGCGCCCCGGCCAAGCTCACCTACCCGCAGTCCAGCGTCCCGGTGGCCATCACCGGCGGCGCCGGCTGCCCGACCGACGTCACCTCGGCCTCGCTGAGCGCCGCGTACGACGTCTCGGACGTCACCGACCCGACGGCCGCGCTCACCGTGACCGCCTGACCGACACCGTCCGCGCCCCGATCCGGCCCGGCCTCCGCCGGCGCCCGGTCGGGGCGTTCGGCCAGACCAGACGGCGACCCGCCGCCGGCCCCGGACCGCCGCCATAACTCCCGTGCTCGGCGAGGCGGCCGTGGCCTACGGTGACGCCATGGTCGCTACCCCCACCCCCGCCTCGCTCACCGGGGCCACCCCGCTCGTCGACGGCCTGCTGATACGCCCCGCCGCCGAGTCCGACGCCGCGGCGCTGGCCGCCGCGTACCGCGCCAGCCGCGAGCACCTGCGGCCCTGGGAGCCGCGGCGTACCGAGGACTTCTTCACCACCGAGGGCCAGCGGGCGCGGCTGCGCGAGCAGGCGGCGGAGCGGCGCGCCGGGCGCGTGGCGGCCTGGGTGCTGGTCGACGGCGACGAGATCGCCGGCGCGGCGACGCTGTCGGGCATCGTGCGCGGCCCCTTCCAGAGCGCCTCCCTCGGCTACTGGATCGCCGCCGGCCACGTCGGCCGGGGCCTGGCCACCGCCACCGCGCGGGCCGTGTGCCAGATCGCCGACCGGGACCTGGGGCTGCACCGCGTCCAGGCCGGCACCCTGACGCACAACGTGCGCTCGCAGCGCGTCCTGGCCAAGTGCGGGTTCGTACGGTTCGGCACGGCGGAGCGCTATCTGCACATCGACGGTGCCTGGCAGGACCACGTCCTCTTCCAGCGCCTCCTCAACGACCGCCACCCCGCCTGACCGCCCCCGGGCCCGCCGGCCGACGCGCCACCGCCGGGCGCCCTTGGCCCGCCCGCCGGGTCCCGCGCCGCCCGCGCCCGCCCGCCGGCCCCGCGCGGCGGTGGCCCGTACGCCGTCGAGATGCGCGCGGCGACGCGGCGGCGGATGCTGGCTGAACGCGACGATCCGATCGGGGGCGAGCGGGAGGGCAGGCATGTTCGCAGCTCTGGGCCGGTTCGTGGTGCGACGACCGTGGTGGGTCATCGCCGCCTGGGTCCTGGCGGCGGCGGCCGTCCTCTCGTTCGCCCCCAAACTCACCGCCACCAGCGACGAGGCCAGCTTCCTGCCCTCGGGGTACGCGTCCATCAAGGCCATGGACCTCCAGGAGGAGCAGTTCCCCCAGCAGCAGAACATCGGCGCGATCATCGTCTTCCAGCGCTCCGACGGCGCCCGGTTGACCTCGGCGGACTCCGCCGACGTACGACGGATCTGCGCCGACCTGGCCGGGCGGAAGATCCCCGAGGTCCAGGACGTCAGCGCGACCCCGACCTCGCCCAACAAGCGGGTGCAGACCGCGATCGTGGCCATGCCCAAGCTGACCAACCCGGAGGACACCGCGCAGCAGGACGCGGTCCAGACGCTCCGCGACGACCTGCCGGGGGCGCTGGCGAGCACCGACCTCAAGGCCGGCGTCACCGGCTCGGCCGCGCAGGCCCTGGACGAGCGCGAGTCCTCCGACCGGGCCGGCACCCTGGTGGCCGTCGGCACCATCGTCATCATCGTCGTCCTGCTGCTGGCCATCTTCCGCAGCCCGATCATCGCGCTGCTGCCCGTGGTGCTCATCGGCCTCATCTCGCCGATGGCCACCGGCCTGATCGCCAGCGCCAACGACGTCTTCGACATGAAGGCCGACCGGTCCATCCAGGAACTGCTCACCGTCGTGCTCTTCGGCGTCGGCACCGACTACATCCTCTTCCTGCTCTTCCGCTACCGCGAGGCGGTGCGCGGCGGCGAGGACGCCAAGAGCGCGATGGTGCACGCCGTGGAACGGGTCGGCGAGGCCATCGCCTCGGCGGCCGGGGCCGTGATCGTCGCGTTCGCCGCGCTCGCGCTGTCCACGCTCGGCATGCTCAAGTCGATGGGCCCGGCGCTGGCCATCGCCGTCTTCGTCACCCTGCTCGCCGGCCTGACGCTGGTGCCCGCGGTGGTCTCCCTGCTGGGCACCCGGGTGTTCTGGCCCTCGCGCTCGTGGCAGGCCGAGCCCTCCGGCGCCGGCTTCGCCCGCTTCGGCGCGGCGCTCGCCCGCCGGCCGGCGGTGTGGGCCCTGGTCTCCGCCGTGTTCATGGGGGCGCTGACGGCGGGCGCGCTCGGCTACCGGGCCAACTTCGACCTCGCGGGCTCCTCGCTGCCCAAGACGAAGGAGTCCATGGTCGCGCAGCGCGACATGGAGAAGGGCTTCCCGGCCGGGACCACCGACCCGACCTCCGTCTACCTGGACTCCACCGGCGGCGGCCGGCTGGAGCGCGCCGACGTGAACGCCTTCCGCGGCCGGCTGCGACAGGTGGACGGCGTGGGCTCGGTCGACCCGGCGAAGCTCAGCGAGGACGGGCGGACCGCCGCGTACGAGGTCGTGCTCGCGGACCCGCCCGCCTCCGACGCGGCCCTGAACACGGTGCGCGACGGGCTGCGCCCGACGGCCGACGAGGCGGCACCACGGGACACCCGGGCCCTGGTGGGTGGCATCACGGCGGTGTACGTGGACATCAACCGGGCCGTGGACCGCGACTACGCCGTGGTCTTCCCGGTCGCCGCGCTCTGCATCATGATCATCCTGGGGCTGCTGCTACGCAGCCTGGTGGCGCCCTGGTACCTGATGGTCTCGGTCGCGCTCGGGTTCGGCGCCACCCTCGGCGCGACGTCGATCCTCTTCCAGCGGATCGGCACCCAGCCGGGGCTGATGTTCATGCTGCCGGTGATCATGTACCTGTTCGTGGTGGCGCTGGGCACCGACTACAACATCCTGATGGTCTCGCGGCTACGCGAGGAGGCACGCGAGGGGCGGGACCCGCGCGACGCGGCGGGCACCGCCGTGCGCCACTCCGGGCCGACCATCGCCGCCGCCGGCGTCATCCTGGCCGGCACGTTCGCGACGCTGATGCTCGCGGGCAACGCCACCCTCTCCCAGATGGGCTTCGCGCTGTCGTTCGGCATCGCGGTGGCGGCGTTCATCATGGCCATGATCTTCACACCGAGCCTGACGGCGCTGATCGGCCACACGGCGTGGTGGCCGGGCCACGGCGACCGGGGCCCGAACGGGCCGGGCGCCCCGCCGACAGCGCCACCCGTCCCCCCACGGAACACGCCCTGACGCCTCCGGCCACCGACACCGACCCGCGCCCGGCTCCCGACGCTGACCCGCGACGCCGGCTCGCGCCCGGCTCCTGGTGAGGTCTCGCCCACCGGAGGCCCGGCCGGCGCGTGGGAGCGGGCCGCCCGTCATCGGGCCCGTCGGCACAGGCCCCGGCGCGCCCGGTGCCTACCGGGCCGCGTCGGCGGGGGCCGGGCGGTCGTCCGGGTCGGCGTCGGATGCGGCGGGCGGGGAGGCCGCCCGCGAGGTGTCCGGGGAGGCGCCGGCCGCCCCGCCCGTGGCCGGTGTCGCCGCCGCCGGTGTGCGCGCCGCCGTCGGAGAGTCGGCTGGAGTGGTCGTCGGCACGGCGGCCGGGAGCGTCGGGTTCGCGCCGGGCATCCTGGCCCGCAGGCCGGACCAGAACGCGGTCGCCTTGCCGCGGACGTCCACGGACGTGGGTTCCTCGACGGGCGGGCGGCCCGCGCCGGTCAGCACGTACTGGAGGCCGAAGCCGGCCGCGACGACGGCCGCGCCGCCCACCGCGTCCAGCAGGTAGTGGTTGGCGGTGCCGACGATGACCGCCGTGGTCAGCACGGGGTACAGCAGCCCCGCCACCTTCATCCACATCTTCGGCGCCACCAGCAACAGCACCACGCCGCACCACAGCGACCAGCCGACGTGCAGCGAGGGCATCGCCGCGTACTGGTTGGACAGCTTGGTCAGCGCGCCGAAGTCGGGGTCGTTCAGGTCCTGCGGGCCGTGCGCGGTGTCGATGTAGCCCATGTCCATCAGGCGCGGCGGGGCCAGCGGGTAGAGCCAGAAGCCGATCAGCGCGATCAGCGTGGCGAAGGCCAGCGGGGTGCGCGCCCAGCGGTAGGTGGCCGGGCGGCAGACGTAGAGCCAGGCCAGCAGTGCCAGTGGCACCAGGAAGTGGAAGGTCGAGTAGTAGTAGTTCATGCTCGCTTCGAGCCACGGCGTGTCGGCCACGAAGTGGTTGAACCAGTACTCCACGTCGATGTGCAGCCAGCTCTCGATGTCGAGGATCTGCCGGCCGTGCCCCTCGGCCAGGCTCCGCTCGTCGGGCGCGTGGCCTCGGATGAACGAGTAGCCCCAGTAGCCGACGCGGATGAGCATCAGTTCCAGGAGCAGGTTGGGCCGGGACAGCGGGCGCCGCCAGAACGCCAGCAGCGGCACCCAGGAGTACCGGGTGCGCGCGGGCTCGGCGTTCGGCGTCGGCAGCGGGCTGTTCCACTCCGGGGCGCTGCGCGCGAGGAAGGGCACCAGACAGGCGGCGGCCAGCGCGGCCAGGAGCTGCGCGTTGTCGCCGACGAAGCCGAGCCCCCGTACGCCGGCCGGCATCAGGGCGGTGCGGTTCAGCGTCATGACCAGCACCACGAGCACCGGCCACACCAGCCGGTCGGCCTGCCGCCTGCCCACGCGGCCGACGACGGCCAGCAGGATCCACAGGAGCTGGTGCTGCCAGGAGGTGGGCGAGACGGCCAGCGCGACGCAGCCGGTGATGGCGGCGGCCAACAGCACCTGCCCGTCGCGGGCGTAGTGCGCGGCGCGGCGCAGGCCCACCCAGATCACCGCGGCGGCGAGCACGGCCAGCAGGGCCAGCTCCAGCGGGCCGCGCAGCCCGGCGCGCAGCAACAGGCCGTGCAGGGACTGGTTGGCGAGGCTGGCCGCGTTGTCACCCAGGCCCGCGCCGCCGACGTGGTGTACCCAGTACGTCCACGAGTCGTGCGGCATCACGGCCCAGGCCAGCGCCGAGCAGGCGGCGAAGGTGGCGCCGGTGAGCGCGGCGACCCGGCGACGACCGGTGAGCCACAACAGCCCGGCGAAGAGCAGCAGGGCCGGCTGGAGCGCCGCGGCGACGCCGATGAGCAGGGCCGACTGGCGGGCGGAGGTCTTGGGTAGCAGCGTCAGCAGCACCAGCAGGACGGGGATGATGCTGGCCTGGCCGAGCGTGAAGGCGTTGCGTACCGGCAGCGAGAGGACGATCAGGCTGATGGCGACCGGGGCGGCGAGCAGCGCGGTACGCCGGGAGACGGGGCCCGGCAGGGAGCGGGCGGCGACCAGGCCCAGGACGACGACCAGCCCCAGCGTCCCGAACGTCCAGGCGACGCCCAGGCTCTGCTCGGCGGCCCGGGTCAGGGGCTTGAGGACGAGGCCGGCGAAGGGGGTCCCGGTGAAGGCGTCGGTGTCGTAGAGCGAGCCGCGCACGTGCAGGACGCCCCGCTCGCCGATCCAGGTCTCCAGGTCGGTCAGGCGCTGGTCGGGCGGCAGGCGCAGGACCGCCGCCGCCTGGCGGGCGGCCAGCAGACCGGCCAGCACCCACAGTGCGGCGAGCGCCATGCCCGTCCGCGACCGGACGGTCGGAGTCGACCGCCCGCCTGGGGATCTGCCCAGTCCACTCCGCTCCACGTCCGTCACGCCCCGCTGCTCCCCCACTCGCCGTGTCACTCGCATCCAATGTTCGAGACTTACTGAGCCCACAGAAAAGACGCGAAAAACCCTCGCGTCGCCTGAGTGCCACTGCCGGTTGCCTGTGAGCCGTCCGCCGTTCGCCGGGTAACCGCCCCTGTGCGCCTACGTCGCCGGGAGTAATTTCACCACTTTCCCGTACGTCGTCTCGCCACTGGGTCGCCGGGGCGGCCCGCCGGCCGGCGGGCGCGCGGCGGGCCCGGGGGCGCGCGCCAGGGGGCCGGGGTCGCGGCACCGGTGGCGGGCGCGCTGCCGCGCCCGTGCCGCCGTCGACCTCGCCGTCTCCATCACGTCATTGTGCCGCGACCTTCGGCGCCGCCGCTCCGCGAGCGGGCGCCGCACGGCGTACGACGGTGGGGGCGCGGCGGGGGCGCACCAGCGTCCAAGACGGCGGCCCGCGCGCGCCGACACCCTGCTGACATGCGCTTTGACACCAAGATCGCGGTGATCGTCCGGGAGGACCTCGCCGTCTGGCAGAAGCTGAACGTGGCCGCCTTCCTCTCCAGTGGCATCGCTCACGCCGCTGACGACGTCGTCGGCGAGCCGTACGAGGACGGCTCGGGCAACGGCTACCCGCCGATGTTCCGCGAACCCGTCCTCGTCTACGCGGCTCCCGCCCCGGCCCTGTCCCGTACGCACACACGAGCCCTCACCCGGGGCGTGGCCACGGCGCTGTTCCCGGTGGAGCTGTTCGGCACGGACAACGACGAGGACAACCGGGCCGCGGTGCGTGCCGTTCCGGCGGCGGAGCTGGACCTGGCGGGCCTGGCGGTGCGCGGCCCCCGCGCGAGCGTGGACAAGGTCGTCCGGGGGTTGCGCCCGCACGGCTAGCGCGTCGCGCGGGCCGGGTCCGCGCACCGCCAGCGCGCGGACGCGCACGGGGCGCGTGCCGCGGCGGGCGGGCGCGGCCGGTCGCGCTCCGTGGCGCTCGCGGGGGTCGTCGGGCGGGGCCGGGGCCGGGCGGGGCACGCGCTCAGCGCGACCTGCGGTAGCTGCCGCCGTCCGGGGTGCGCGTGAGCCAGCCGTCGGTGACCAGGTAGCGGCGCAGGGCCGCGCAGTCGTCGTGCACCGTGCGCAGGGCCGCGTTCACCTCCGGCTCCCGGTAGGCGCGGGCCGGCTGGAACAGCGTCTCGGTCAGATGTCGCAGGAGTTGTTCGCGGCGCGCGGCCCGGCGCGGGATGGCGGTCAGCCGCCCCCGCGAGAAGAGGTCGGACACGGGTGGCGGGGTGGTGGACACGCGGGCTCCTCCGGTCGGGACGGCGGGGCCGGCCGGCGACCGCCCAGGGCGGCGACCGGCCTGCCGCGCGCCGAGGCCGGGCGCGGGCCGGCGCCGGTGGGGAGCGTGGCACGGCGGGCCGGGCCGTCGCACCCGCTTTTCGCCCCCGACGTAGGGCGTCGGGGGCGCCGGCACGGGGTCCCCGGGCCGCCGTCGCCGCCCCGGCACAGGAGGGTCCTACCCGTGCACTTCGGTGCATACTGAGCCCCGCACCAGCGGCGCTCGGGCCGCTCGTGGTTCCCGGGGGGTCCCCATGCGCGTGTCCCGCGCCCTTGCTGTCCTGACGTCCGCGGCGCTGCTGGGGGCCGTACTCGCCGGCTGCTCCGACGACGGTGGCGACGACGGGGCCAGCGGCCCGGCCCCGTCGAAGGAGGCGATATCCGCGTCCGCGCACGGCGAGGGCACCACCGGCGCGGCCGACGACGACTCGCTGGACGTCCCCGAGGAGCGGACGGCGTCCGCCGCGCCCGCGCCTACGGCCCCGGCGCTGGCGGTCGGTGAGTCGGGCACGTACGAGGTCGGGGAGACCGACGAGTACGGCGAGGACTTCGAGGTCACCTCGACGATGAAGGTCACCGTGGTCGGCGCGGAGTACGTGAGCCCGGCGCAGGTGGACACGACGAACGAGCCCGAGAAGGGGCAGTACGTCTCGCTCACCCTCACCGTGGCCAACGTCGGCAAGGCACCGGCCGACTTCGCCGCGTACGGGATGATGAAGTGGGAGGACGCCCGGACGGCCGCGCAGGACGCCACCACGCTGGAGGGCGTCGGCCAGGGGCAGCAACTGGACACGACGTACCGGCCCGGGCAGTCCGTGACGGGCCGGCTGGTGCTCGACGTCGTGCGGCGGGGCGGGCTCGTCCACTACTACGACGCCAACGCCCGGGGCGAGGCACCCTCCTTCACCGTCGAGCTGCCGAAGTAGCCGCCGGGCCGCCACCGAGCGCGCCGCCGGCCGGCCGCCGGGGCGCCCGGGGCGATGTAGGAGACTGCTCCCACAAGATCGAGGCGAGGTCACCGCGTGGTGGCCTCCGGGTGTGAGAGGTGTCCTGTGAGCGTCGTCAAGATCAACGTCCTGACCGTTCCCGTCGAGCAGCGGGAAACCCTTGAGAAGCGCTTCGCCGCCCGGGCCGGTGCCGTGGAGAACTCCGACGGCTTCGAGTGGTTCGAGCTGCTGCGCCCGGTCGAGGGCACCGATCAGTACCTCGTCTACACCCGATGGCGCAGCGAGGAGGACTTCACGGCGTGGATGGAGGGCACCATGAAGGCCAGCCACGGCGGCGAGGGCGGCGAGCGACCGAAGCCGGCCGCCTCCGGTTCCACGCTGTGGTCCTTCGAGGTCGTCCAGCAGGCCGCACCCAGGGGCTGAGGCCCCGCTCCGGCGACCGGGCCGGGCGGCGCGCGGCCCGGGTGCCGGGAAAACCCGCTGCGACATCGCGCGCCGGGTGCTCACAATGGCCCGCATGACCGCTGCCCCCGCCCCCCGACCGACGTGGGAGGTCACCGCGCGCGCCGTGCACGCGGCGGACTCGGCCACGCTGCTGCGCGCGTACTTCACCGAGGTGAGCGACCGCTACTACCTGCTCCACGAGGGCCGGCCCTCGACCGCCGAGGAGATCGAGTCGGGTCTCCTGGAGCACCACAGCGACGACCTCGTCCCGCCGCACGCGGTGTTCCTGGTCGGGCGGTACGGGGGCGAGCCGGCGGGCTGCGCGGGGGTGCGGCTGTACGACGCGGACACCGCCGAACTCAAGCGGCTCTACGTACGCCCCGCCGAGCGCGGCACCGGCGGCGGCGCCGCGCTGCTGGCCGCCGCCCACACCGCCGCCCGGGAGCTGGGCGCCCGGCGCGTCATCCTGGACACCCGCGACGACCTGGTCGAGGCGCGGGCACTGTACGCGCGGCACGGGTACGTCGAGTCCGAGCGCTACAACGAGGACCCGTACGCCGAGCGCTGGTTCACCAAAGACCTGGCCTGAGCCGTCGGCCCTCGCCGTGGGCCCACCGCTGTCCGCCCCGCCCCTTTGGCCGACCACCCCGCTCCGTCAGCCGGCGCCGCCCGGGAGCGCCCCGGCGAGCGCGCCGGGCGGGCCATCCGCTCACACCACGCGACGGCGCACGCCGGTCCGGGGGCGATAGGCGTCGCCGTTGTGCGGGCGTTCGCCGTCGGAGCCGCACAGCTCCCCCGTCAGCTCGCGGACCAGCGCCACCAGGTCTGTCGGGCGGTGTGGGCCCCACCAGTCGCCCAGGAGCGCGGCCAGCGACTCCTCGCGGGCCCGCACCAGCCGCGCGGCGACCTCGCGGCCCCGTGCGGTCAGCACCAGCTCCAGCCCCTCGCGAACCGCGAGATGCCGCTCCTCAAGCTGCCGGGCGGCCTCGGTGACCACCCCGAGCGGCAGGTCGGCGCGCTCGGCCAGCAGCGCGGGTTCCACCAGGCCCTGCTGGTTGATCCGCAGCAGCAGCCAGCAGGCGGCCGGCCGCAGCTCGACGCCGGCACGCTCGGCGATGGTGACGTAGACGTGCTTGCGGCCCTCGCGACTGCCGAGGGTGGACAGCGCGCGGGCCACCTCGTCGCGCGAGGTGCGCTCGACCGGGTTGCTGGCCAGCACTTCGCTGGCCTCCGGGGCGGTCACCGAACCGCGCAACGGCTCCTCGCGCAGGAACCAGGCGAGCACCAGCGCGAGCAGCACCAGCGGCACCGCGTACAGGAACACGTCCGTGATGGAGGTGGCGTACGCGTCCAGTACGCCGCCCCGTTCGGCGGGCGGGAGCTGGCTGACCGCGCGCGGGTCGGCGCTGAGCGAGTCCGGGTCGACGCCGGGCGGCAGCCGCTGCCCGGCGAGGGCGTCGGTGATGCGGGAGCCGAGCTTGTTGGCGAAGACCGTGCCGAAGAGGGAGACGCCGAACGAGGCGCCGATGGAGCGGAAGAACGTGGCGCCCGAGGTGGCCACGCCCAGGTCCGCGTAGTCCACGGCGTTCTGCACGATCAGCACCAGGACCTGCATGACCAGCCCGAGCCCGAATCCGAAGACGAAGAAGTACGCGCTCATCTCGACCACGCCGCTGTGCCGGTCGAGCTGGTGGAGCAGGAGCAGGCCCAGCGCGGTGACGGCGGTGCCGGCGAGGGGGAAGACGCGGTAGCGGCCGGTGCGGCTGACGATCTGCCCGGAGGCCGTGGAGGCGATGAGGAGCCCGAGCACCATGGGCAGCATGTGCACGCCGGACATCGTCGGCGAGACGCCCTGGACGACCTGGAGGAAGGTCGGCAGGTAGGTCATGCTGCCGAACATCGCGAAGCCGACGACGAAGCCGATGGCCGAGCAGAGCGCGAAGGTGCGGCCACGGAAGAGCCGCAGCGGCAGTACGGGCTCCGCCGCGCGCCGCTCCACCCGGACGAACTCCGTCAGCAGCACGACGGCCAGCACGCCGAGCCCGGTGATCTGCCAGGAGTCCCAGTCGTAGCTGACCCCGCCGAGCGAGGTGAGCAGGACCAGGCAGGCGGCGACGGCCGCGATGAGGAAGGTGCCCAGGTAGTCGATGGTGTGCCGGGTGCGGTGGCGCGGGATGTGCAGCGCGGTGGCGATCGCCAGCAGCGCCACGACGCCGACCGGCAGGTTGACGTAGAAGACCCAGCGCCAGCTCAGATGGTCCACGAACAGGCCGCCGAGCAGCGGCCCGAGCACGCTGGTGGCTCCGAAGACGGCGCCGAACAGGCCCTGGTAGCGGCCCCGTTCGCGGGGCGGCACGAGGTCACCGACGATCGCCATGGACAGCACGATCAGCCCGCCGCCGCCCAGCCCCTGGACCGCGCGGAAGCCGATGAGCTGGGGCATGTTCTGGGCGACGCCGCACAGGGCCGAGCCGACCAGGAAGACGGCGATGGCGATCTGGTAGAGGCCCTTGCGCCCGTACTGGTCGCCGAGTTTGCCCCACAGCGGTGTCGCGGCGGTCGCGGCGAGGAGGTACGCGGTCACCACCCAGGACAGGTGGTCCAGGCCGCCGAGGTCGCTGACGATGGTGGGCAGGGCCGTCGAGACGATCGTCTGGTCGAGCGCGGCCAGCAGCATGCCCAGCAGCAGCGCGCCGATCGCGACCAGCACGGCGCGCCGCTCGTGGTCGTGGCCGGGGTGACGGTGCGCGGTGGCGGGGCCGGAGGCGGCGGGCCCGCTGGGCCCGGGATCGGGCGGGCGGGCGTCCTCGGCCATGGCGCCTCCTCGGGGTCCGGCTGCGCGACCGCTGATCCGCCGACGGCGGTCAGCCTCTCCACCCCATCCTCACCTGTTTGCCCGGGTACGGCCTGCTGGGCGCCGCGCCCACCGGGCCATCCGCCTGCGCGAACACGTGTTTGGTCTGCATAATCGCCAGCGAACTCCGAGGGAGGGAACACCGTGACGGGAGAACTCTGCCCGCACTGCTTCGCACCGCCACGCGCGGACGGTCGCCCCGGCTGCGCCTGCGCGGCGCGCGGGCTCCAGGGACCGGACGCCGAGGCGACCGCCGCACTGCCCCAGATATCCGACGACCGGGCCACGACCGCCGCCTTCGGCGCGGTCGACCCGGGCCCCAACCCCGATGACCTGCGGCTGTTCGACGACGACCCGTCGGCCGGACCCGGGGCGGGCGACGCGGACGGTACGCCGGGCGCCGCGACCGGCGCCGGCCAGGACGCGGGCGGCCCGGACGAGGGCCCAGGGGTCGCGCCGAGACCGGAGCCGGCCGGGCACCGCCGGCGGCGCCCGCTGGCGATCGCGCTGGCGGCGGCCTTCGTCGCCCTGGTGTGCGCCGTCGCCGTCGGCACCGGGCTGCTGGACGGTGGCGGCGACGGCGGACGCGAGGACGAGCGCGCGGTGTCCGACGAGCGCCAGCCGGCCTCGTCCGACCTGCCCACCTGGGACGGCGACATGACCGAGGAGGCGAGCCCGTCGTCCAGCGGCGCCCCGTCCCCCTCGCCCTCCGCCTCCCGCTCGGGCGGCGCGAGCCCGTCGGCGTCGGCGTCGCCTTCGGCCAGCCCGAGCCCCAGCGCGAGCGACACCCCCTCGCCCTCCCCCACCTCGGCACGCCCCTCGGCGACCCGGGCGAGCCAGGGTCCCAGCCAGGAGCCCACCCCCGCGACCACCCCGCCCGCCGACCCGCCACGGCCGACGACACCGGCGGGCCCGCCCGTCCTGCGCGAGGGCGACAGCGGCCCCGAGGTCGCCGAACTCCAGGATCGGCTGCGGCAGACCTGGACGTACGCCGGGACGGCGGACGGCCAGTACGACACGAGCGTGACCAACGCGGTCGGCACCTACCAGCGCCGGCACAACCTCACCGGGGACCCCGAGGGCGTCTACGGCCACCACACCCGCGACTTCCTGGAAGCCCGCACCGACCAGCCCTGACCCCTCGCCCTCCGCCCCAGGCCCCCGCCGGTGACCCGAGCCCGCTCGGCGACCGGACCGGGGGCCGCCCTCGTCCACCGCCCCGCGCCGCGCCGCGCCCGCGCCTGACGGGGCGGAGCGCCGGTGGTGGGTGGGGGTGCGGGCGGGCCGTCGGCGGGCTCGGGTGGGGGCCGGTGCGCGGGCCCTTCACACGCCGGATATGAGGTGTTCACCGGGTCGCGGCCGAAGGCGCTGGCGTCGGACGGCGTCTCTTTGTATGTTTGGGGAACAAAGTGGTTCCGCTCGCCTCCCTGACCGCGAGCGGGACTGCTTTCCCGCACACCCCACCGCCTCGCCCCCTCCCACCCCTCGCCTCACCCCGCTTCCCTATTCCTCGCGCACCGCACACCCCGCACCGCGCACCCCCGTCGAGCCCAGGAGTGGCCCCATGGCTCCCACGAGCACGTCCCAGACCCTCGGCGCCGTCAAGGCGCTGCTCCTCGACATGGACGGGACGCTCGTCAATTCCGACGCCGTCGTGGAGCGCTGCTGGCGGCGCTGGGCCGCCGACCACGGCCTGGATGGTGACAGCGTGATCCAGGTCGTGCACGGGCGGCAGGGCCACGCCACCATGGCCGTGCTCCTCCCGGACCGCCCGCACGAGGAGAACCTCGCCGACAACGCGCGGATGCTCGCCTGGGAGACCTCCGACGTGACGGGCGTGGTGCCGGTGCCGGGCGCGCCGGAGTTCCTGGCGTCCCTGGCGGGGCTGCCGCACGCCCTGGTGACCTCGGCCGACCGTGGCCTGTCCCGGGTGCGCATGGACGCCGCCGGGCTGCCGATGCCCGGGACGCGGATCACCGCCGAGTCCGTGAGCGCGAGCAAGCCCGACCCGGAGGGGTTCCTCAAGGGCGCGGCGGAGTTGGGTTTCGCGCCCGCCGACTGTGTCGCCTTCGAGGACTCCGAGGTGGGCATAGCGGCGGCCCGCGCGGCCGGCATGCGTGTGGTCGGCGTCGGCCCCCGCGCGGCGGCGCACGCCCCCACCGCCCATGTCCGCGACCTCACCCAGGTCCGCGTCGAGGCCCTGCCGGCCGGCGGTCTGGCCCTGCACATCACCCCCTGACCCGACCGCCGGCGCACCGGCCCCGCACCACCCCACGACGGCCCCGTACGGACCCGGCGCTCCGCATGGGGCCGCCGTCGCGGCGCACGCCCCCGCGCCGACCCGCCACCCCGCGCCGCCCCGCCGCGTCAACGCGCGCCGCCCGGGGTGGTACAGGCTGATTTCCTACCTGACGCGCCGCGCATCCCGCCGTCCCCGCCGCGTGCCTCCCGTTGCCCCACCCTGGGCTGGTCCGCACGCGGGCGCACCGGTGCCCACACCTCGGGAAGGGATACGCACACGATGACCTCCATGGGGAAGCCTCCCGCAGCGCTGGGTGGGCCCGGTGGCCCGTGGGTCGCGCCGCCCGATCGCGGGCCGACCAGCGGGGAGTGGGTCATCGACACGGCCTCGGGCCGGCTGGGCGTCGTCCTGCGGCACGGCGCGCGTCGCGTCGCGTTGCGCTCGCTGACCGGCGGCGACGTGTGGGAGACGGACTGCGCCGCGCTGCGGTCGCCCACCCCGCGCGAGCGGCTGAGCGCGCGGATCGCGATCGCCAACGGGCGGTGGGGCAAGTGACCGAGGAGGAGGCGATCGCGGCGATCGGCGACGCGGTGGAGGACCTGGCCACCGGCCGTACCGGGGTCCTGACCGACGCCGGCCCCTACACCTCGCCGACGACCCGGCGTACGACGTTCCTGGTGTTCATCCGGCCGGAGCGGGGCGGCGTCGAGTGGACGACCGAACCCGAGCAGGTACGTCCCTACGCGCCCGCGGCGCACCGGTGCGTACCCCCGGCGCGGCGCGCGCCCCGCGCCCGCGCGGCCGTGCCGCGCGCCACCCCGTACCGCTGACGGGCGGACGCGCCCGCCCCCGCTCCTGCGGTGCCACGCCGTGCGCGGCGCGGGAGGGGGCGGGGCGGGGGCCGGGGAAAGCGGACGGAGCGCGAGGGGCCGGCGGGGGCGGGTCAGCCGGCGATCGCCTCGTACAGGCTGAACGCGGCCAGGACCAGCATCACGCAGGCGCCGATCTTGGTGATCAGGCGCAGGGGCACGTACTTCATGAGCGTCCGGCCGCCGACGATGCCGATGCCCGCCACCGCCCACAGGGCCAGGACGGCGCCGACGCCGACGGAGAGCGGGCTGTCGTAGCGGGCGGCGAGGTTGGCCGTCATGATCTGGGTCAGGTCGCCGAACTCGGCGACCAGGATGAGCGTGAAGCCGCTGCCGGCGACCTTCCAGAAGCTCTGGTCGGCGGGCTTGGCGATCTCCTCGTCACCCTCGTCCTTCTTCAGCAGCAGCATCGCCGCGCCCGCCAGGAAGAGCACCCCGACGATCGCCTGGAGCAGCCGCTGCGGCAGCAGGGTGAGCACGCTGCCGGCGGCGATGGCCAGCGCGACGTGGACGGCGAACGCGGCGGCGACGCCGGCGAAGACGTAGGAGGCGCGGTAGCGGGCGCCGAGCATCAGACCGGCCAGGGCGGTCTTGTCGGGCAACTCGGCCAGGAAGACGACGCCGAAGGTCACGGCGGCGACGGTGAGGCTGAACACGGGGCTGGGTCCCTCATTCGGTCGGGAAGCCGCACCGGAGAGGCCCTGGGGGAGGGATCGCTTCGGCACGGCAGCGTCGGACACTGCGGCCGAAGGTCTCGCTGGCACGGTGGGTGCGTACGGAACGACTCGGCACATCGCCTAGATGTGCCCGATCCGTGCCCACCGGCCTCCGGGCGCCGGCTCCCCCCACCCCCGTGGCGTGGTGCGCCGGGAGGCGGGTGAGCAGTATGTCGACGGTCCGGCGAAGAGCTACTCCCCTTCTGCTGCCGTCGAGGATACGCCAGGGTCCGCGCGGCGGTGCAGACGTCCCCTGGCGACCAGCTCCAGCACCACCGCGACCGCCACCACCTGCACCGCCATCAGCGCCACCAGCACGAACACCTGCACCGCCCCGGCCCGCACCGGCGAGGCGCCGCCCAGCAGCATGCCGACGAAGGCGCCGGGCAGTGTGACCAGGCCCACGGTGCGGGTCTGGTCCAGACCCGGCAGCAGCGCGTCGGCGGCGGCCGGCCGGGCGATCTCCAGGCGGGCCTCGCGCGCCGGCAGCCCCAGCGCGAGCCCGGCCTCCACCTCGCCCCGTCGCGCGGCCAGCTCGTCCAGGGCGCGCCGGCCGCCGAGCACCGTCGCGGTGAGCGCGCCGCCGATGAGGATGCCGGTGATCGGGATCAGGGCGATACCCCGGAGCGGCACCAGCCCGGTCAGCAGCAGCGCGGCCACCACCGGCCCGACCCCGGCGGCGATCGGCAGCGCGGCCCACCACCAGGAGCGCCCCGGGGTGATGCGGCGGCCGGCGGTCCGCACGGCGACCGCGAACATCACGGCGACGAAGGTCAGCAGCAGCGGCACGGCGCGTACCACCCAGCCGATCAGCACACTGACGGCGGCCAGTTGCACGACGGCGCGCAGCCCGGCGGTCAGCACGGCGCGCGCGTGGCCGCCCGCGCCCGGCCCCGCCGGCCCCCCGCCGCCCGGCCGACCGGTCCCGTGGGTGAGGTGGGCGAGCGCGCCGACGGTGGCGGCGGCCAGCAGCAGGACGAGCAGCAGCACCCCGAGAGCGGGGCTGGCGGGCAGCAGGGTGGCGCCCGCGAGCGTCGTGGTGGCAGGCACGGCATCACCTTACGAGGCGTCAAAGTACTGGCCATGGCTGGTGCGTGGGACGCGCCGAGGGGGCGTACCCCCTTGCTTTGACATGACCGCGTCGTCACTCTGTTACCTGGCGCCCACCCCACGGAAACCCGGCGCCGAGACCATGTCCGGGCCACAGCGCCCGCATCCCCCCACCGCAGAGGGAGTTCGCCATGTCCCGTACGGACACGACCTCGTCACGCCGCAGCATCTACGCGCGTCGCGCCACCGCCGTCGGCGGCCTCGCCACGCTGGTCGGCACGCTGGTGCTGAGCGGCCCGAGCGCGCAGGCCGCCCCGCCCACCCCGCCGAGCGCCGGTACCGCGCGCACCTACCTCGCGCAGCTCACCGTCAAGACCGAGGGCTCCTCCAGCGGCTACAGCCGGGACAAGTTCCCGCACTGGAGCACCCAGAGCGGCGCCTGCAACACGCGTGAGGTCGTCCTGAAGCGCGACGGCAGGAACGTGGAACAGAACAGCAGTTGCGCCGCCGTCAAGGGCACCTGGTTCTCGCCGTACGACGGGGCGACCTGGAGCGCGGCCTCCGACGTGGACATCGACCACGTGGTGCCGCTGTCGGAGGCGTGGAAGTCGGGCGCCAACAGCTGGACCAACTCCCGGCGCGAGGGCTTCGCCAACGACCTCACCCGCTCGCAGCTCATCGCCGTGACCGACAACGTCAACCAGGCCAAGGGTGACAAGGACCCGGGCAAGTGGCTGCCGCCCACCAAGAGCTACCACTGCACCTACGCCCGTATGTGGGTCTCGGTCAAGCACCACTACGGCCTGTCCGTGGACAGCGCCGAGAAGAGCGCCCTCGGTCGCATCCTCAACGGCTGCTGACCCCCGCGCCCGCCGCACCGATCCGCCGCACCGGACCGACGGGGCGGCGGATCGGCCGCGTCCGACGGATCGGCACCTCGCCGCCGTGGCCGCTGTCGCACCTGACGCACGGCGTCGAGGACCGGAGCGCGGCGCTGTGCGCCGGCCGTCGGGGCCCGCACGGGGCCGCGGTGGCCGAGCGCCTGCGCCAGCGCGCCGACCTGGAGCACGGGGCGGCCCTCCCCGCCCCCTTCGACGTACCGACCGACCTGGTCGCCGAGGTGGGCCACGGCCCCGCCGCGCCCGTGACCATCCGCGCGCCCTCCGACGACGCGCACCGCGCCTGCGTCGCCGAGCCCGACCGCTCCCGGTGACCGCGCCCGCCCGCCAGCCGGGTCCCACGACTGACGTGCTCACCGGCGCCCAACAGCATCCCCACCGTCTTCCGGGCGGGCTTCCGGTTCGCCTGGAACCGGCCGGGGCGCACCCTCGGGCGCCCCTTCGCCCGGCACCCCGGGGCCGACCGCCCCGCTCCGGGCTGGCGCCGCACGGGCGACACAGGGTCGGCAACCAGCTGATGACCCCCACCCCGCGCGGCCGGACCGCCCGGCTCCACCTCGACCAGGCCCGTGCGACGGACCCGGGCCCGCCCGCCCCCACCGCGCGGCGCGAGCCACGGTAGACGGGCGCGGGGGCGCACGGGCGACGGCACGGGCGATACGGGGCCGGGCCCGGGTCGGGCCGAGGCGGCGCGAGGGCTCAGGCGTACGTGGCCGGAGGGGGTGAGCCAGGGGGGTGCGAGGGCTCAGGCGTATGCGATCGAGGGCGAGCCGAGGTGGCGCCAGGGCTCAGGCGTACGCGACCGAGCCCCAAGACCCCCGGGCCCCGGCCACCACGCCGCAACGCGCCACGCCCGTCACCGCGCGCGTCACCGCCCGGTCCGGCCCACTCCGCGGCGGCAGACTCCGGCCCGGCCCGGCCCACCCCGACCCGACTCACCCCGGACCGGCCCGGCCCGCGCTCACCCCTGCTCGGGCGCCGCCTCGCCGTCCGCCGCGGCCTGGGCCACGTGGGCCGACGCGGCGTCCTTGGCGATACCCAGGCCCGCCAGCACACCCGCCCCGTCCTCGTACTCCAGGAGCGCGAGCAGCAGGTGCTCGGTCCCGACCTCGCGGTGCCCGAGCCGCAGGGCCTCACGGAAGGTGAGCTCAAGAGTCTTGCGCGCGCCCGCGCTGTACGGCACGAGCTCGGGCACCTCGTCGGCCGGCGCGGGCAGCGCGGCCAGCGCCGCCTCCCGGACCCGCTCCAGGGGCACGCCCTGCGCGCGGATCGCCTGCGCGGCCGGCGCCTCGGGCTCGCCGAGCAGCCCGAGCGTCAGATGCGTGGGCCCGACCTCGGAGCTGCCCGCCGCCTTGGCCTCGCCGTGGGCGGCGACCAGGGCGTTCCTGGCCCCGACCGTGAACTGGTTGAACCCCTGGCTCGGGTCGAGCGGGGGCGCCTCGCTCGACCCCTTGGACACGAACCGCTTCTGGGCCGCCTGCCGGGTGACGCCCATGCTCGTGCCGATCTCGGTCCAGGAGGCGCCGGAGCGGCGGGCCTGGTCCACGAAGTGGCCGATGAGGTGGTCGGCCAGCTCGCCCAGGTGGTCGGCGGCGATCACGGCGCCGGAGAGCTGGTCGAGGACGGCGGGGTGGACCTTCTTGATGGCCTCGATCAGCTCGTCGAGCCGGATCGGGGGCGTGATGTTCAAGGGCTGCGTCATGCCGTCAACCGTAGGTTGACAGCAGGGCGAGCGTCAACCCGAGGTTGACAGCTGAAACGGATTCCTGTTCCGCACCAATGCCTTCGCGCCACGCGAGCCACCACCCACCTCCCGCCCCGCGCGTACCACCCGCCCAGCCTCCCCGTCGAGAGGGCGCGACCTGCCGCGTCCCGGCGCACACGGAACCGTGACGCCGCCCCGACAGGGCGATGCATTTCAGCCATTCAGATGACCCGTCGCGGTCAGCGCCGGGAAATGGACCCGCCCGGCCGGCAAAAAGTCCATACCAACTGGTCGAGACCACCTGACGGTCATGCCCATGTCGCTCTACGCTCGGCATGGCGCCCCGACGTGTTCACGGCGGCCCGCCCACCAGCGGGCCGAGCCCGCCACACATGCAATGACCTTGCATAACGCGCCACGCACCACCGCCACACCGCCCCGTGCAGCGACGATGCGCGAAAGCGGCCCCGCACGCCGGTCACCCACGGCCGGGCGAGCCGGCGCCCCAGGAGCCCCCGGCATCCGACGCGGCACATCTGGCAGAACTTGAACTTGCAACAAACTATTAGGCGTCCCTAACCTGGCCCCCTCGTTGTTTCCCGTCCCCGAAAAACGAGGAGTCCCTGTCATGTCGTCCCCCACCTCGCTCACCGAACAGCTCGACGCCGCCCGACCGCGCGTCACCTCCCTCTTCCGGATCGTCGTCGGCCTGCTCTTCGCCTGCCACGGCGCCTCGTCCCTCTTCGGCAGCTTCGGCGGCGTCGACGGCGCCGGCGGCACCGTGGACACCGGCACCTGGCCCGGCTGGTACGCGGCGGTGATCCAGCTCGTCGGCGGCGTCCTCGTGATGACCGGCCTGTTCACCCGCAGCGCGGCCTTCATAAGCTCGGGCTCGATGGCGTACGCCTACTTCACCGAGCACCAGACGGAGAAGCTGTGGCCGCTGGAGAACGGCGGCGAGGCGTCCGCGATGTTCTGCTGGGCCTTCCTCATGATCGTCTTCACCGGCCCGGGCCCCTGGGCCCTGGACCGGCTCGTCGGCGGCCAGCGCGACCGGCACCTCGCCGAGCCGCGCCGCCAGCCGACCCGCGTCTGAGGCGCCGGCCGACCACCGGCCCGCCCGCCGGCGGCGCGTCGACGCCGCCCGCACACCCCGGCCGCGTCCCGATACCGATCGGGACGCGGCCGGACGTCGTCGCGACCCGCCCCACACCGCCCCACCGGGCCCGCGACGCCCGCGCGGACGCGACATGGCCGACCTACGGATGTAACGACGTGATGACGAGTCGACATATCGAGAAGCCGAGGTTTGGCCGCCCCGGCGGGACGTTATGCGCTGTTGCTCATGGTGTGCCCCGGCGTGCTGGGCCCGTGGTCCGCCGGCTACCGCCCGGTCACCGGCGCCACGCCCCGCTGACCAGCGTGACCTGGGCGTTATCCGACCGCGGTGACCGGTCACGGCTCGGTATGCTCTGCCGACACAGGCATACGCTGTATGGCTGTTGCCGAAGAGGCCGCTCCTGCCGCTCCCCTGCGACGTCGCGGCGGGGGAACGGGACCGGGAGAGACGTTGCTGGAAACCTTGGGGTCGCTCGTCGACACCCCGTGGATCTACGTGATCATTGGCGCGTCCGTGGTCCTCGACGTCTTCCTGCCCGTCCTGCCCAGCGGCATCCTGGTGATCGCCGCGGCCACCGCCGCCGCCGGCACCACGACGGCCGACGCGGTGGGAGCCGCGCGGGGCGTCAAGCCCGACGCCGACGTCCCCGAGATGCTCGCCCTGGTGCTGTGCGCCGCCACCGCCTCCGTACTCGGCGACCTGGTCGCCTACCGGCTGGCCTGGCGCGGCGGGGAGCGCCTCGACCGCGCCATCGCCCGCTCCCGCCGACTGACCGCGGCCCAGCAGAAGTTGGGTGCCGCGCTGGAGCGCGGCGGGGCCACGCTCGTCGTCCTCGCGCGGTTCGCCCCGGCCGGGCGCTCCGTGGTGAGCCTGGGAGCCGGCGCCGCGCACCGCAAGGCGGCCGAGTTCCTCCCCTGGTCCGCGCTGGCCGGACTGATGTGGGCCGC
Organism: Streptomyces sp. NPDC057702; assembly: GCF_042799315.1. Lineage (NCBI taxonomy): Bacteria > Bacillati > Actinomycetota > Actinomycetes > Kitasatosporales > Streptomycetaceae > Streptomyces > Streptomyces sp. NPDC057702. The sequence goes on from NZ_JBHVJC010000013.1 coordinate 123,390, forward strand.
GTACAGCGTGGGCCTTGGCTACCTCGGCGGCCAGTGGCTCGGCGCGACCTGGCTCAGCACCGCCGTCTCGGTGCTCGCCCTGTTCGCGGTGGGCACGATCGCCGGCTACGTCATGAGCCGGCGCCCGAACACCCGCGAGCCCCAACAGGCTTCCTGACCCGGGCCCGGACCGCCGCGTCCGCCGCCCGATCCCGGTCGCCGGCCTCGGTCACCGGTCACCCGCTCCGGTCACCGGTGGCCGGCTCCGCTTGGACCCCGGGCCACCGGCCCGACCGGCCGGTGTCGGCCACGGTGTCCGATGTCGGCTGGCGCCCCGTTCCCCGGCGTACCAGGGGCACCGGCGCGCGAGGCGGGAACGCGAATACGGATCAACCGTCGCACGTCCTCCCTCGATTTCGGGGGCCCACGTAAATCCGGTTATCGTCCACCCCATGCTCTTCTCCCCACCTTCCGTTTCCGTATGGTGACCCGTCGTGCCCGGTTCGGCTGTGCGGTGGTGGCCAGCGCGGCCCTGCTGGGTGCCGGGATCTTCGCCGTACGCGAACTGGTGACGGACGGCCCCGACCCGCTGCCCACCGTGCCGGACGAACACCGCGCCACCATCGAGGCCGCCGCCCGCACCTGCGTACCGCTGACCGTGCCGCTACTCGCCGCGCAGATCGACGCGGAGAGCCGCTGGGACCCGCGGGCCAGCTCCGGCAAGGCGAACGGGATCTCCCAGTTCGCGCCGGTGACCTGGGAGGAGTGGGGCCGGGACGGGGACGGCGACGGCAAGGCCGACGTGTGGAACCCGAAGGACGCCATCCCTTCCCAGGCCCGCTACATGTGCCACCTCTACGACTCGGTCAAGGACGTGCCCGGCGACCGCACCGAACTGGCGCTCGCCGCCTACAACGCGGGACCGGGCGCGGTCCTGCGGGCGCGCGCCATCCCCGAGTTCAACGAGACCCGGGGCTATGTCGACCGCATCCTGCGGCAGTTGCTGCCCGACTACGAGCAGACGGAGCGGGAGCGACGCGAGAAGCTACGCGAGAACGCGGACGCCACCCCCACCGGGGCGACCCCCACCACGGCGACACCGACCGACTCCACCGGGGCGAGCGCCACCCCCGGGGAGACCTCCGGCGAGACGACCGCCGCGAACGGGTTCTGAGCTCCCGGCGCGCCCGCCCTCAGTCGGGGTCCCGGGCGAGGAAGTCCTCCACGACGCGTACCAGCTCAAGGGGGGACTCGTCCGCCGGATAGTGCCCCGCGGTCGGCAGCTCCACCAGCTCCGCCGCGGGGTACCAGCGCAGCCAGGTCGCCCGCATGACCGCCGCCGACAGCGCCGGGTCGTGCCCGCCGACCACCACACGTACCGGCAGTGGCAGACCCACGACCCGCTCGTGGAAGTCCTCCAGCGCCCAGGAGTCGAGCCAGGCCCGCATCGCCTTGGGATCGACGCGCTCGGTCGAGTGCCGGACCATGAGGTCGAGCCAGGCGTCCGGGTGCCGGTCGCCCGTCGTCAGGTTGATGATCGCGCGCCGGTTCTCGGGCCGGTCGGGGGCCGCGGCGAACAGCTCCCACTCCTCCCCCGACATCGGCACCCCGCTCGCGGGCACCGGCGCCACCCCCACCAGCCGGCGCACCCGGTGCGGCGCCGCCACCAGCAGCCGCTGCGCCACCGCGCCGCCCATGGAGTGCCCCAGCACCGAGAACCGCTCCCACCCCAGGTGGTCGGCGAGCGCCAACAGGTCGTGGCCGGCCTCGTCCGTGGTGTACTCGCCGGGCACCTCACGCGCCGCCCCGTACCCGCGCAGGTCCGGCAGTACGTAGGTGAACGCCCGCCGGTCGAGGTGCGGGAGCAGCGCGGCGTACGCGGAGCGGTCCGAGAACCAGCCGTGTACGGCCACGACCCGGTGCGGGCCCTGCCCGACGACCTCGTGCGGGGGAACGAACGGTGCCAGGGGTGCCACGGTGCCTCCGATCCGAGGTGGGCGCGAACGTTCGGCACGCCCGCAGGGCACAACCGTGACCGCAACTCGGCGAGCGGGCAAGGTGGCTGGCCGGATCGAGCCCGGCGACGCGCCACCAGGCGCCCTCCGGCTGGCCCGTTCCCACCCGTGCGGACGGTCGTCCCCGGCGGCGACGATCCGGCGCAGATCACCTCCGCGATCGGAACTCCACCGTCCGCGTGACCCTCTTCACCTGCGGATCAGGCATACACGAGGGCGGTGGGAGGGAAGGTGCGGGAGATACTGCAAACGGTCGTACGTGTCCGCCCAGCGGGTCGGCGGCGGGTCGCCCCGGAAAGCGGGTGCGCGTACGGACGGGGTGAAGACGTGATGACGGAGCACGACCGGGGTGGCGGTGCGTCCACCGGCCCCGGCGGACGCAGGTGAGTGGAGGAGCAGGATGAGGATCGGAATCGTCGGTGCCACCGGCCAGGTCGGCGGGGTGATGCGCGGCATTCTCGCCGAGCGCGCCTTCCCGGTGGAGCAGCTGCGGCTGTTCGCCTCGGCACGCTCGGCCGGGCGCACGCTGACGTGGCAGGACACCGAGATCACCGTGGAGGACGCGGCCACCGCCGACTACTCCGGCCTGGATGTCGTGCTGTTCTCGGCGGGCGGCACGACCTCCCGGGCGCTGGCCCCCAAGGTGGCCGCCGCCGGCCCCGTGGTGATCGACAACTCGTCGGCCTGGCGGATGGACCCGGAGGTCCCGCTGGTGGTCTCCGAGGTCAACCCGGAGGCCGTCGCCCGACGTCCCAAGGGCATCATCGCCAACCCCAACTGCACGACCATGGCCGCCATGCCGGTGCTGCGCCCGCTGCACGCCGAGGCCGGCCTGGAGAGCCTGGTCATCGCCTCCTACCAGGCGGTGTCCGGCAGCGGCCTGGAGGGCGTGGCCGAGCTGGAGGAGCAGATCCAGAAGACCGCCGAGAACGCGGCGCGGCTGACCCACGGCGGGTCGAACGTCACCCTGCCCGAGCCGCGCAAGTACGCGCGCCCCATCGCGTACAACGTGCTGCCGCTGGCCGGTTCGCTGCTGGAGGACGGTTCGAACGAGACGGACGAGGAGCGCAAGCTGCGCAACGAGAGCCGCAAGATCCTGGACATCCCGGAGCTGCTGGTTTCCGGCACCTGTGTGCGGGTGCCCGTCTTCACCGGTCACTCGCTCCAGGTCAACGCCCGCTTCGCGGCCCCGCTCAGCCCCGAGCGGGCCACCGAGCTGTTCGCCTCGGCGCCGGGCGTGACGCTCTCCGACATTCCCACCCCGCTCCAGGCGGCCGGTCAGGACCCGACGTTCGTCGGTCGCGTCCGGCGGGACGAGACCGTGCCCGACGGGCGCGGCCTGTCCTTCTTCTGCTCCAGCGACAACCTGCGCAAGGGCGCGGCGCTGAACGCCGTGCAGATCGCGGAGCTGGTGGCGGCAGAGTCCGCGTAACGCCCGGCGCACCACGCCATCGCACACCACCCACGGCCGAGCCCGGTCCCGCACGCGCGGGGCCGGGCTCGGCCCCGTTCTACCCCGGCCACCACGCCCCGGCAGCCCCTCACGCCGCCTCGGGGCGGGGCGGGCGCGGGGCGAGCTCCGGGCGCGGGGCGGTGGGCGGACGTGGGTCGGTGTACGCGCACGGGCGCGCGGCGGGGCGTACGCGGCGGGGCCGGCCTCACGCGCGGCGGCGCGGGTCACACGCGCGGCGGGGCGGCGCGGTGCCCAGACGCGGCGGGGCGGGGTCAGCGTGGTCGGGCGGCGGGGGTCGCCGCGCGGGCCGGCGGGCCGGCGGGCGAGGTGCGGGCGGTCGCCTGAGGGCGGCCGGCCGGCAAGGGGCGGGGGCTCTCGGGCGTGGCGACGGGGGGCAGGTCGCGCAGTCCGCCCAGGGTGATGTCGAGGTAGCGGCGCCAGTCCCCGGTCCCGTTCCGGATGATCGCCGCGAGGCCGCACACGATCATGCTGAGGTCGGCCACCTCCACCTCGGAGCGGATCGTTCCCTGGGCTCTGCCGCGCACGATGAGTTCGGCCGCTATGGCCTCGGTGCGCTCCGCCGCCGCGCCCTCCGGCCGGGCCGATCCCAGCGTCGCCTCGATCGAGGCGGTCAGGCCGCGGTCGCTGGCCAACACCTCGCCGATGTACCGGATGTAGCGGGCCAGCCCGTCGGCGGCGTCCGGGCAGGGCACGCACACGGTGCGGCCGAACTCGACGATGTCGTCGTGCCGCTGCTCGCCCGCGGCCTCGATCAGCGCGGCCCGGCTCGGGAAGTGGCGGTAGACGGTGCCGATGCCGACCCCAGCGGCGCGGGCCACTTCGGGCATCTGCACCTCCTGGCCGCGCGCGGTGAACAGCGCCCGCGCGGCGTCAAGGACGCGCGCCCGGTTGCGCTCTGCGTCGGCGCGCGGCTTCCGGCGCCGTGGGGGCGATGGGGTCGACACAGTGCCCGATCCTAGTGCCAGCCCCGTCCGGGCGTTCCGGGTCCGCGTTCCAGGCACCTGGCATACGTGCAGGTGGGAGGGGGTTTTCGCGTTCCAGCGTCCCGCATGGTCGCCGTTGTCTTGCACCCCGGTCGCGGCCGTGGCGAAGTTGCCTCATGAACACGTACTCGCACCACGACAACGTCGCCGACGCCACCACCACCCACGCTGTGACCAGCACCTCCCGGGCCGCGCGGCCCGGCGCCCGGACCCGGCTCGGCCGCGTCGGCGCCATCGGACTGGCCGTTCTGGCCACCGCGGCGACCACCGCCGTCCTGGCCCCGGCCGCGACCGCCGCGCCCCGCGCCGCCGAGCCGGCGTTCCTGGCCCCGGCCGAACTGCCGCCGCACCCGTCCTCCGTCTGGCACGCCAGCCCCGTCACGGCCGGCACGCCGGACCCGCTGCCCTTCTGCGTCGGCCCCGCGCTGCCCGGCGCCACCTCCGTCCACCGCGACTTCTGGACCGAGTTCGACACCAGCGCGGTGCAGGTGACCGTCGTGGAGCGGGACGAGACGCGCGCCAAGTCGCTGGCGGCGCTGTGGAACAAGACGATCCGCGAGTGCGCCGACAAGGCCGAGCAGGAGGACCCGGACACCACGGCGGAGTTCCGCGACTTCGGCCGGATCAACGTCGAGGAGGGCGCGAACGTGTACGGCATCCACACCGCCCACACCTGGGGCGCCTCCGACATCAACATGTTCTCGGTGGGCCGCGACGGCCGGACGGTCACCGTCGTGAAGTGGGGCCAGATGGGCAACTTCCAGCACGCCCAGGTGTCCGACTTCAAGAAGACCACGACGACCGCCGTCAACAAGCTCTACTGACCGCCCCCGGACCCGCCGCGCGGGCCCGAACCACGGAACAGCGGACCGGCCGCCCCCGCGCACAGCGTGCGGGGACGGCCGGTCCGTCGTGTGGCGCGGGCCTCGTGCGGGGTGCCGCCTCGGGCGGTGCCGGCGTGGGGCGCGGCCACCGTGGGGACAGCGGCGCCGGTCGGCCGGCCCGTCGCGGGCCGGGGCCCGTTACTTGACGAGGACGCCCTTGGCGAAGGTGTCGACACCGCTCAGACCGTTGGCCCAGAGCTGGTTGACGCGGGCCGACTCCTGCGCGTTCGGGTTCGGGTTGGTGCAGGACGGGCCGGGGCCGCCGCCCGACATCAACTCGCTGCACGGGCCGGAGTAGTTGTCCGGCAGGCCCAGCACGTGACCGGTCTCGTGCGTGGTGACCCGGGTCGAGTCGTACTGCTGGTTCTGCTGGTAGTCCAGGAAGATGTAGCCCCGGCCGTGCCCGTCGGTGCTGGCGTACGAGCCGCGCGGGTCGTTGCCCTCGCGGTACGAGAAGTCGCCGCCGCCCGAGCCCGCCTGGAGCTTCACGTTGGAGACGTGCGAGTTCCAGATCTGCGCGCTCTGCGAGATCTGCGAGGCGAAGGTGGGCGCCTGGCTGGCGTCGTAGGTGACGGTGACGGCCCGCTCGCCGGTCCTGGCCTGCTTGGCCTTGGCCGACGTGATGACGGCCTCGAAGAACGCCTTGGTGGCCGCGGCGTTCTCACCGGAGGCCTCGTAGGCGGCGACGCTGGCGGGCGTCGACCGCTGCGTGGCCGCCGCGCTCGCGTCGGCGGAGGCCGGCAGCGCGGTCATGGTGGCCAGCCCGAGGCCCAGCGAGACCGACAGGAATATCTTGGAGCTTTTCATGGGGGGACTCCTTTGGGCGTCCGAAGGCCCCTGCGACCGCCAGTGGGGTAGCGGCCGGGCCGTCCGGAACGTGTCCCGCCGAGTGTCAGGGACACGTCGCACAGCGCGGACGATGTCAACTGCCGATAGCCCGAAGCTATAGGTCCAGGAAACCGACGAACCTCGCACGAGCTCTTCTTTCGGGGTAAGTCGCCACCCTCGAACGGCCCTCACCGTGACGCATCGCATCCCGCCAACCTCCGGCTGTGGGAACAGGCGATCGGATGGTGCGTCTGGTGTGCGTCACGCGTACGCCGTTATGCTCCGGCCGTGGAGCTCGACGTGAGACACCTTCGTGCGCTATGTGCTATCGCCGACGCGGGCAGCGTGCGCAAGGCTGCGCTGCAACTGGGCATGACGCAGCCGTCCCTCACCACGCAGCTCAGGCGGATCGAGAAGGCCATCGGAGGGCTGCTGTTCACCCGCGAGCAGTCCGGCAGCCAGCCCACGCCGCTCGGCCGCTCCATCCTGGCCCGGGCCCGGCCGATCGTGGCCGACATGAGCGCCCTGGTCAGCGCGGCCAAGGACGCCGCCGCCAACATCAGCGAGGCGCACCTGCGCATCGGCAGCACCGGCAACCGCGCCGTGGCCGGTTGGCTGCGCAAGCTGCACGCGCGACTGCCCGACACCGACACCACGATCCACGTGGACGTCTCGGCGACGATGCTGCTCCAGATGGTGGCGACCCAGCAGCTCGACGTGGCGTTCGTGCACGAGTTCACCGGCTTCCCGCTGCCGGTGCCGGCCGGTGTCGAGCGGCACACCCTGGTCGCCCAGGAGCCGCAGTTCATCGCGCTGTCGGCGAACCACCCGGCCGCCGGCCGCCCCGTCGTCCGGCTTACCGATCTGACCGACGACCGCTGGGTGGTCGACCTGACCATGGAGGACGAGTGCGCCTCGCTGCGCCGCGCCTTCGCCCGGGCCGGGCTCAACCCCCGCATGGTGCATGTGCGGGACAACACCACGGCCGCCGAGCTCGTCGCCTCCGGCGAGGCCGTCACGCTGTGCCAGCCGACCACCACCGCCCGCGAGGGCATCGTGATCCGCCCGCTGCGCGACGACCCGCTGACCGTGCGGCTGTTCATGGTCTCCCGGCCGCACACCGCCCGGGGGCCCGACACCGACGCCCTCTACGCCGACCTCAGATCGGCCTATCTGGAGCTGGCCTGGGCCAACGCGGCGTACCGGCTGTGGCTGCTGCGCCACAACAGCCCGCTGCTGCGCGCCGACGAGGCGGCCCCGACCGGCCGGCTGCCCTCGGCCGCCGCCTCGTGTCTGGCACCGATACCGATCACGCTGCCGGCTCCAGGGCCTGCTCCAGAGTCGGCACGGGCCTCAGCAGCCCCGTGAGGTTGGCGATCTCCATCAGCCGCAACGTGATGGCGTGCGCGCAGACCAGGCCGAGCCGTCCCGCGCGCCGGGCCATCCGCTCCTCGGCGCGCACCAGCAGCGCCAGTCCGGTGCAGTCGAAGAACGTCGTACGCCGCAGGTCGACGACCACGTGCGGGGTGCCGGTGGTCGCCGTCGCCTCGTCAAGAACGACCCGGATCGCTCCGGCGGTGGCGAGATCCACATCCCCCGACAGCTCCACGACGGTGCAGCCGCGCACGGCGTACGACCGTGCCAGCCGCTCGCCGTCGTCCAACGCGCTCGCCCAGCTCGCACCGCTCACGATCACACCACTCCCGACGTGAGGCACTGTTTCGCCCACCGCCCCCGCGTCCCCCGCTCCACCGATCACGCCCGTGTCCCGCACATCCCCCGTACCCCATGTCTCCCCCAGGTCTCCTGAGTGCCCGCGCGGGGCACCTTCCCGCCCGGTCTCGGCCGAGCCGGTCGCCCCGTGCGCACGCGGGGACAGGGCGGTCTCCCCGTACTCCACCGCCGCCGTCCTTCGTTGCTGGTCACAGCCCATGCTGCCGTCCCCGATGTCCGCCCGACCCGCCGCCCTGGCACGGGTACACCTGGTGCCGGTGCCTGGTGCTCGCCGGCGTCGATTTCACGCCATGGCAACTGGGGCGACAGGCCGGCCACGCTAGCGGCGAGCGTCTACGAGATAGCGTGCAAGAACGATTCTTGGGAACAGAAGAACACTCGTACGAGTGAAGACGCCTGCTCCCCCTTGTTGTTGACGTGGCGTCAAACATGCGTCAGGAGAACGGGCTTGAACTGTGCGCCGACGACGCCCGCCCCGAGCCCCCTCGCCCCCACCCCTAAGCCGCCCCACCGGCCAGCGGACCAGCTCGCCTCCCGACCGGCCCCGAACCCGCCGCGCGAACATCCGCCGCGCTCGTCCCCCGGTGCCCGCCGGGGCCACCCGGCCCGAGCGTCCCCGAAACGCCGAAGAGGCCCGGCACCGAGATCGGTACGGGCCTCTTTCCGGGTCGGACTCGGTGGGCACAGCTGGGATCGAACCAGCGACATCTGCTTTGTAAGAGCAGCGCTCTACCGCTGAGCTATGCGCCCTGGCATGAGCCGACAGCCTACCCCGAGGGTGCCCCGTGCTCGCAAACCCGTGCCCCCGGGGCGATCGCGGTTCCGGGGCTGGTCGGAGGCGGGAGGGAGCGGGTGGCCCGGCGCACGGGCGGGCGGCGGCCACGCGGTGTGGCGAGGTGGCCGACGCGGCGGGTGGGGAGGGGGTGGCGATCGGCGCGCCGGGACGCGAACTATCCGGCCCGTGTGTTCGTCCCTAACGGATGGGAGAATGGCATCCGGGCCTGGGGCGATTCATCGGGAGAGGGTAGTGACGGCGACCACCACGCATTCTGTACGCCTAGTACGTCGCCTGCTGCACGGCCGCCCGCCGTCCCGCGTCGCCGCCCCACTCGCCCTGGCCGCGTCGCCGGTCGCGGGCGTCGCGCTCCCCGCCCGCGCTCCCCGCGCCGCGACGGCCGGCCGAGGCGTCGGGGCCGGCTCCGGTGGCCCGGGGGTCCGTGCCGCCGGGTCGGGGGGCGCCGGGCTCGGCCGGGTGGTCGCGGACGTGCTGCTGGTGGCCGCCCTCCCGGTCCCGCTCGTGGTGGCCGCGCTGGCCGGCGCCTTCACCGGAGGTGGCACGCGGCGGTGGTTCGGGCGCGGCGAGAGCCAGCGGGCCGACGCGCAGGCGGCCAAGGACGCCGCCGCCGCCGCGTTCTACGAACTCGACACGGCCCAGCGGGACCTGCGGATCTCCATCGAGACGATCGCGGCCGTCGACGACTCCCCCGCCGCGCGGCGGGCCATCAGCGACTTCGCGGCGCTCGGCCAGCGCATCGACCAGGCCAGCCACGACTACATCAGCGCTGTCGACGCGCACGACCTGGACCGCGACGACCTCGAAGCCAGCGCCGCCGCCCGTGCCCGCGCCGAACTGGCCCAGGCCAAAGCCGGGCTCGACCAGGCCAAGGGCGACCTCGACCGGTTCACGGAGAGCCTGGCGCCGCTGCTGCGGACGGCCGAGAGCCAGTTGGCCCGGCTGGCGCCCGCCGTCGAGCGGGCCCGGCAGGCGCTGCTGGCGGCCAGCGACGCGCTCGACGCGGTGCGCGCCTCCGGGCTGCGCGCCGACGAGTTGGCCGCCCGGCTCGCCGCGCTCTCGCCCGAGCTGACCAAGCTCAACCAGGGCGCCGGACAGCACGGCGTACAGGAGACGATCCGGCGGGCCGACCACGTGGTCCGAGCGGCCGAGGCGGTGCGGGGGGAGGCCGAGCGGCTGCCGGCGACCGCCGCCGACATCGACCGGCGACTGGTCTCGCTGCGGACCCGGGCCGAGGCCATCACCACCCGGGCCGAGGGTGTCGAGCCGGTGCTCAGCGAGTTGCGCCGGCGCTACAGCGCGGCGTGCTGGCAGGACCTCCAGCCCGTCCCCGAGCAGGCCGCGCGCTCGGTCGCGCAGGCCGAGGCCAAGCTGGCGGAGGCCAGGGCCGCGCGCGAGGCACAGCGCTGGCCGGACGCGCTGTCGCTGCTGTCCACCGCGCGGGCGCTGCTCAACACCACCGACGAGGCGGTCTCCACCGCCGGCGACCGGTTGCGCCGGCTGGACGAGGTCTCCCACGACCGGGCGCGGGAGGTGGAGCGCACCCGGTTCGCGCTGCGGGACGCCCAGCGGCTGGCGATGGCGGGGCGTAACACCCCCGACCCGCGGCACGCCCGCCCGCTCGACGACGCGGTGGCCCGACTGGCGCGCGCGGTCGACGGCCTGGAGGGCCGCCACCCCGACTGGTGGCACTTCCTCACCGAGACCGAGGCCGTGCGGCAGACCGCGGCCCGGGTGGTGCGGGAGATCCGCGAGGAGCGTGGCAGCGGCGGCTGACCCGTCGGGCCGGGCGGCCGGGCCCGCGTTCGGGACGATGTTCGGGCCACGGCCCCTGGCCTCGGCGGATCGCGATTAGGCTGCGGGCATGCCTCGTTACGAGTACCGCTGCCGCGCCTGTGGCGCCAACTTCGAGCTCAGCCGCCCCATGGCGGACGCCAACGCCCCCGCCACCTGCCCCGACGGACACGGTGACACGGTCAAGCTGCTGTCGACGGTCGCCGTCGCCACCGGAGCCACCGCCGCCCGGGGCGCCGCGCCGGCCGCGCCCACCGGGGGCGGCTGCTGCGGCGGCGGCTGCTGTAGCTGACCCCGCGCCACCGGCCGACCAGCCACCGCCCGCCTGGGCCCGCGCCGCCCGGCTCAGCCCTCCGGGGCGGGAGCCGGAGGCGCGGGCGCGGCGCGGCGGCGGGCCAGGGAGCCGGAGGCGGCCGAGCTGTGCATCGTGAAGGCCATCGTGCCCGGCACGTACCGGTCGTCCGACCACTCGATGGGCGTGCCGGTCGGGTCGGTGCTGCGGCGCCGCTCGCGCAGCAGCGGGTCGCCGGGTCGGCAGTCGAGCAGTCGGGCGTCCGTCGCGTCGGCGCGCGCCAGGTCGATGGTGTGCTGGGCGTCGGCGATCACCACGCCCCGCTCCTCAAGGCGGACCGTGTGCGAGACGGTGTCCGGCTCCAGCGCGGCGACCAGGGCGCCGACGTGCTCGGGGTAGACGGTGCGCTCGATCATCACCGGCCGGCCGGAGAGCGTGCGCACCCGCAGCATCCGGTAGACGGTGGCCCGGGGGCCCAGCCGTAGCTGCTCGCGCTCCTCGGCGTCGGCCGGGTGGCGCGCGAGGGTGACGACCCGGCCGCCCGGTTCCTCGCCGACGGAGCGGGCCCAGCGGGTGAAGCTGAGGAGTTCGCCGAAGCTCTGTACGCGTTCGGTGCCGAGGACGACGCGCCGGGTGCCACGGCGGGAGGTGACCAGGCCCTCCGCGCGCAGCACGGCCAGCGCCTGTCGGATGGTGCCTCGCGAGACGTCGTAGCGCCGCGCCAGCTCGCCCTCGGCCGGCAGTCGGCCGCCCGAACCGTACGCCCCTTCCGTGATCCCCTGCCGCAGGTCGGCGGCCACCTTCTGGTACATCGTGCGCGGCCGACCCCCGGTCGCGCCCCGCCCAGCGGCGCCGTCCCCGCCGCCCTCGCCCACCGGGGCCGCGCCCTCGGCGGCCCCGCCCCCGGTGGTCCCGCCCTCGGTGGCTCCGCCCCTGGCCGCGCCGTCCGCCACTGCCGCTCACGTCTCCCTCGCGCGTACCGTCCGGGCCGGCCCTGTGCCGGCCCCGGCGCGCGTGCGCGCGCTTCCCGCGCCGCGCCGCGTGCCACGCGCCGGCCCGCGCCGCCGCTGTGCAACGGGAGCCTAGCCGTGCCCGGGCCACCCACCGGACGGTCGGCACGCCACCCCGCGCCGGCCGCGCCGCACGGCCTGCGCGATGCCAGGCGGGCGGGATGCGAGCGCGGCGCGCGGGCTCCGCGCCCGGACGGGGCCAGCCACCCGCGGCCGCGTACCCCACGCGCGGGCACGCCCCACGGGGCCGCCGCACGGCGCGCCCACGGACACGGCAGACGCGGCACACGGGCGCGGTACACGGGCGCAGCACACGAGCGCGTGCCGTACGAAGTGGCGCGGGCCCGCCCCACGGCGGCCGGCCACGGGCACGCCGGACGGACACGGGGGCGCGGACGAGGCGGGTGGGCACGGCGGCGAAGGCCGCGCGCGTGCGGGAGACAGGCGAACGCGGTGGGACGCGGGGGCGCCGGGGGGCACGCGGGCGCGGCGGGGCACGCGGGCGCGGCGGGCGGTGGGCCGGCGGCGGGGCGGGCCACCGCTCGCCGCGCGGCGGCTACCCCCGGCGGGCCAGGGTCAGCCCGTCGGCGATCTCCAGCATGACCGAGTCCACCCGGGAGTCGGCCAGGACGTACTCGTTGAAGGCGTGGATGGCGGCGCCGTTGGCCGACGCGGTGTCCGGGTCGACGACCTGGCCGCCGTAGCAGACGTTGTCCACGGCGATCAGCCCGCCGGTGCGCATGCGGGGCACCAGTTCCTCCCAGTAGCCCAGGTACCCCTGCTTGTCGGCGTCGATGAACGCCAGGTCGATGTGGGGTTCGCGGGGCAGCGCGCGCAGCGTCTGGAGGGCGGGTGCCACGCGCAGGTCGACACGGTCGGCGACGCCGGCCTTCTCCCAGGCCGCGCGTCCCCGGGCGGTCCACTCCTCGGAGACGTCACAGGCGATCAGCCTCCCCTCGGGAGGCAGCGCCCGCGCCATACAGAGCGCGGACAGGCCGGTGAAGGTGCCGATCTCCACCACGAGGCGGGCGTCGATCAGCCGGACCAGGAACGCGAGCAGGGCCCCCTGCTCCCGCGCGATCTGCATCTCCGCGTGCTCGGGCTGCTGCGCCCGGGTGTCCTCGATGAGTTCGCGCTGGACGGGGTCGAGCGGAGGGTTGTGCGCCAGAACGTACGCGTGCAGCGCGGTCGACGGCGCCGGACGCTTGGAATCAGCCATGGAGAACCTTCCCCTAACTTCCCACGGTGCGACAGCTTTTCCCGATGTGCTCCTGACGTGCCCTGACGTGATCGCGGCGGCGACGGCGCGCGCGAGCGGGGTCGCCACCGCGAACGAGCGCGCCGCGTGGCACCGCGTGCCGCCCGGCGCGATCCTGCCTTAACTACCCACGTAGCGGAGCACGGCAAGCACCCGGCGGCTGTAGCCGGCGGACCCGGTGAGCCCCAACTTGTCGAAGATGGCGTTGATGTGCTTCTCGACGGCGCTGCGCGAGACGTGCAGCCGCTGCGCGATGGCCGCGTTGGCGTGCCCCTGGGCCATCTCGCCGAGCACCTCGCGTTCGCGCTCGGTGAGCCGGGCCAGCGGGTCCGCGTGGGTGCTGCGTGCCAGGAGCTGGCGCACGACCTCGGGGTCGAAGGCGGCCTGCCCGGCGGCGACGCGTTCCAGGGCGTCCAGGAACTCGTCCACCTGCATCACCCGGTCCTTGAGCAGGTAGCCCACGCCCCCGCCGCCGGCGGTCATCTCGCCGGTGAGCAGTTCGGTGGCGTAGCGCTTCTCGACGTACTGGGACAGCACGAGCACCCCGAGCCGGGGGTGGCGGGCGCGGATCTCCAGGGCGGCGCGCAGGCCCTCGTCGGTGTGGGTGGGCGGCATGCGGACGTCGACACAGACCGCGTCGGCCGGGTGCGCGTCCACGGCGCGCAGCAGCGCGCTGGCGTCGCCGACCGCCGCGACGACGTCGTGCCCCTCCTCGGCGAGCAGCCGGACCAGGCCCTCGCGCAGCAGTGTCGAATCGTCGGCCAGGATTACGCGCACGGCAACTCCGCGGTGATGGTGGTGGGGCCGCCCGGCGGGCTGTCCACCCGCAGGGTGCCGTCGATGGCCGCGACCCTGCGGGCGAGCCCGAGCAGGCCGCTGCCCGTCGGGTCGGCGCCGCCGGAGCCGTCGTCGGTGATGCGCGCCCGCAGGACGAGCGGCGGGTGCGGGTCCGCGCCGGTGTCGGGCCCGGCCGCGCGGCGGGGCGGGCCCGGGGGCCCGGCCGACGGCCGTGGTCGCGCCGGGGAGGCCGGGGCCACCGGGTCGGCGGGGGCGCGGGTGAGGGCGATGTGCACGTGCCGGGCTCCGGAGTGCTTGACGGCGTTGGTGACGGCCTCGCTGACGACGAAGTAGGCCACCGCGCGGACCGCCGTATCGGGCTCGGTCGGCAGCCCGTAGTCGAGCCGTACGGGCAGTACGGAGCGCTCGGCGACGGTCTCCAGGGCGGCTCGCAGTCCCGCCTCGTCCAGCACCGTGGGGTACACCCGCCAGGCGACCTCGCGCAGTTCGTCCAGTGCCTGCCGGCTCTCCGCGAGCGCCTGGGCGAGCAGGGCGTGTGTGCGCTCGGGGTCCTGGCCCCGGCGGGCCCGGCCGAGCAGCATGCCAAGGGCCACCAGCCGCTGCTGTACGCCGTCGTGCAGGTCGCGTTCGATGCGGCGGCGTTCGTCGTGGACGGCGGCGACCACGCCGGCCCGGCTGCTGGCCAGCTCCTCGATCCGCCGGTGCAGGTCCTCCTGTGGGTGGACGCCCAGGAAGTACCAGGCCAGCCGCTGCTCCAGGGAGACGACGCCGAACAGGCTCTGGGCGGCGAGGAAGAGCAGGAACAGCCCGCCGACGGCGGAGGAGACCTGGGCGAGCCGGTTGTGGTCGTTGAACATGTACCAGCCCCAGACCAGCAGCGACCCGTACGCGGCGCCGACCAGGACGGAGAACACGACCAGGCAGCCGACCAGGGCCAACAGCCAGCGCACGGCCAGGTACCCGAGCGCCTGGCTGCCGCCGAAGGTGAAGCCGATCTCGACGCCGAGGAAGTACGCGAGGCGACGCCGCTCCCACCACGCCAGCCGCCGCGCGCCCCGTGCCACCACGCCCAGCACCACCTGCCGGGCGCGCGGCCAGGCGAACACGCACAGCAGCGCCAGACCGCTGAGCGCGGCGTAGAGCAGGCCGACCACGGCCGTGCCGCCGCCGATCACGATCCCCACCGATATGCGCAGTCCGCGCCGCACCCACAGGCCCATGGCGGGCACGCTAGTCGCCCGCCCCGGCCCGGCACACTGAGGATTTCCGCAGGTCGTGCTTGTGGAGGGCGGTACGCGGGCCGGGCGGCGCACCCCATGGTCCCGGGCGGGGCCCCGTTTCTAGCGTTCCGGGCATGACGGATCGCATCACCGACTGGGCAACCGGTCTCATGGACACCCTGGGAGCGCCGGGCGCGGGGCTCGCCATCGCGCTGGAGAACCTGTTCCCACCACTGCCCAGCGAGGTGATCCTGCCGCTCGCCGGGTTCGCGGCCAGCCAGGGCGACATGAACCTGCTGGCCGTACTGGTCTGGACAACCGCCGGATCGGTGGTGGGGGCGCTCGCGCTGTACGGGGTGGGCGCGCTGCTCGGCCGGGACCGGGTGGTCGCGCTCGCCGAGCGGCTGCCGCTGGTCAAGGCGGCCGACGTCGCCC
This sequence comes from Streptomyces sp. NPDC057702, assembly GCF_042799315.1. Classification (NCBI taxonomy): domain Bacteria; kingdom Bacillati; phylum Actinomycetota; class Actinomycetes; order Kitasatosporales; family Streptomycetaceae; genus Streptomyces; species Streptomyces sp. NPDC057702. Next base: position 138,887 of record NZ_JBHVJC010000013.1, read on the forward strand.
GGACCGAACGGTGGTTCGTCCGACACGGCACCAAGGCGGTGTTCTTCGGCCGCATGATCCCCATCTTCCGCAGTCTCATCTCGATCCCGGCGGGCGTCGAACGGCTGCCGCTGCCCGCCTTCACCGCCTTGACCACACTCGGCAGCCTGCTGTGGAACACGGCGTTCGTGCTGGCCGGGTACGCCCTGGGAGAGAACTGGGAGGACGTGTCCGACTACGTCTCGGTCTACTCCAAGGGCGTGCTGGCCGCCGCCGCCCTGGCCGTCCTCGTCTTCGTCGCCCTCCGGCTGGTGCGGCCGGGCCGGGGCCGCCGGCGCGGCTGAGCGGCGGGGTGCGGGGGGCGGAGTGTGGGGCGCCGCGGCCCCGCACCCCGCCGTGGCGGGCCCCGTCAGGCCCCGTCCGCCGCCTTGTGGAACGCGCGCAGGATCTCCTCGCCGGCGGCGACCCCGCGCGCGGCGAGCGCGGTCACGTGCGGCGCCGTCCAGCCGGCCGTGGCCAACTCGCCGTGGCCCGGGCGCCATCCCTGGTCGGCGGCGAGCAGCAGGTCCGCGTCGAGCAGCGCGTCGCCGGCCGCCAGCACCCGCCGGGCCCCGGTACGCCGCGCCACCTCAGCGACGGCGGCGCTCTTGGTCAGCGGGCGCGGCACCACGTACACCTTGCGGCCCTGGAGGGACACGTTCCACCCGCGCTGGTCGGCCCAGTCGGTCAGCTCGCGTACCCAGCCCTCGGGCAGCAGCGCGCGCTCGACCACCAGGTAGGCGAACAGGTCCTCCGCGACGCGCTCCTTCAGCAGCCAGGCCGGGTCGGCGGTGGCCAGCAGGTGGGCGCGCACCTCCGCGAGGCCGGCGCTGGTCTCGCGCAGCGTGCGGCGTACGGTGCGCTGCCAGTCGGCGTCGCTCGCGCCGTCCACCAGCAGGTGGCCTCCGTTGGCGCAGACCGCGTAGCGCGGCGGCGGACCGGGCAGGTGGATGCGTCCGTACTGCTCGCGGGTGCGGGTGGTGGCCGGGACGAAGGTGGCGGAGGTGGCCAGTTCGGTCAGCAGGGCGGCGGCGGTCTCGGTCAGGTACGACAGCGGCCTGGCCTGGTAGACCTCCACGCACAGCAGGCGCGGGGCCCGCGCGTCGGGCATGTCCAGATCGAGCGCGGCGGCCGAGTAGATCAGCGTCCGGTCCAGATCGCTGGCGACCAGTACGGGGCCGGCGGCCGTGCCGGCGGTGGGGGCGCTCATCGGGTCACCGCCCGACCGTCGGCGCCGGTCGCGCCGCGCGTGTAGCGCGGGTGGATCAGCCCGACGCAGGTGTACGGCAGGTCGTCGACCTCCTCCACCGGTACGCCGCGCTGCTCGGCCAGCATGCGCACGTGGTCCAGGTCGGGACCGGCGCCCCGGCGCGCCAGGACCTTCCACGGCACACGCCGCAGCAGCACCCGGCTGGTCTCGCCGACGCCCGGCTTGACGAGGTTCACGTCATGGATGCCGTACGCCTCGCTGATCCGCTCGACGGCGGCCCAGCCCGCCCAGGTGGGAGCCCGGTCGGCGGCGGCGAACTCCTTGGCGTCCCGGGCGGCGGCGTCGGCCACCTCGGCGAAGCGGGCGGTGATGGTGTCCAGGAAGACCGCGGACAGGTCGACGTCGGCCAGTTCGCGGTAGAACTTCGCGCCGTGGAACTGGCCGGGCCCCACCAGGTCCGCGCGCAGCACGGTGCGCGAGACGAGCCCGGAGACCGTGGAGTTCAGGCACGCGGAGGGGATCAGGAAGTCGTCCCGGGTGCCGTAGGTCGCCACGCACCCCCCGGGGTCGGCCAGCACGGCGACGCGCGGGTCGAAGCCGCGCGCGCCCTCCGCCTCCTCGGACGCCTCGAACTCCGCGATGGCGGTGGCCAGTTCGCGGGTGATGGCGCCCTTGCCGGTCCAGCCGTCCACGAAGACGACGTCGGCCGGGTCGTGGTGGCGGGCCAGCCAGCGCAGCGCGGCGGTGTCGATGCCCCGGCCGCGCACGATGGACAGGGTGTAGTGGGGCAGGTCGACGCCGTGCGCGTGCTGGGCCCAGCGGCGCATCAGCACACCGACGGGCGTGCCCGCGCGGGCCAGCGAGACCAGCACGGGGCGCGAGGCGGGGCCGCGCCCGGGCCGCAGGTGGTGCTCGGCCAGCAGCGTCTCGGTGACGGCCCCGACGGCTCGCGCGATGCGCGCGGCCGAGGTCTGGAGCGCGGACCGGAACAGGTCCTGGTAGGCCGCGCTGGGCTGGTACTCGATGGGCAGCGACTCGGCGTAGTGCGCCCCGCCGCCCTGGATCGCCTCCTCGCGCTCCTCGGTCGGCGCCTCCAACGTCACCGCGGAGAAGTCCTGGAGCAGCCAGCCGACCTCGTCGGCGGCGTACGAGGAGAAGTCGGGCCCGCGAAGCGGCTCGTGCATGGGTGACGCCTGTCGGTCGGGCACGCCGCCTGGCGTGCGGGGGGCTGGGGAGGTACGGGACGGGGCGGCCGGGGCCGTGGCGGGCACCGGGCGGACGGGGCCGGGCCGAACGGGTTCGGGCCGGGTGGCGGCGCGCGGGGTCGGGCCGGTGGGCTCGGACCTCGCGCCGTTCGGGACGTAGGACGGCAGGACGGTGAGGACCAGCCGTCGGGTGTGCGCGGCCAGCACGTCGAGCAGTCCGCCGGGCGCGTGCAGGGCGGCCGTGTCGGCGGTCGAGTCCAGCACGAGGAGGACGGCGTCGAAGCCGCGCCCCGGGTCGAGACCGGGTGCCACGTTGTACGCGAAGCGCGGGCCGGGTCCGTCGGCCGGCGCGTCGTGCGCGGGGAAGGTGAGGCGGGTGCGGATGGCGTAGCCGGGGTCGTCCAGCGCGAGGACCGGCGAGCGGGTCGTGGTGGAGTACCGCACCTCGGGCACCGCGCCTGGGCCGCCGACCCCCGTACCACCGGCGGCCCCCGTGGCACCGGCGGCCCCCGCGTCGCCGGTGTCGGCCGCCACCGCGCCGGCCGTCCGCGCGAACTCCGCCCGCAGCGCGTCGGCCAGCCGCAGCGGCGCGTACATCAGTTCCTCGAAGCCAAGCACGAGCACGCGTGGCGCGCGGGCGTCCGCACGGGCCGTCGGGGTCACGGAGGACGCCGGGGTCACGGTAGTCCCGGGGGCGGCCTCCCGTGGGTGCAGGGCCCGCGCGAGGCGCCGCGCCATCTCGGGCAGCGCGGCGTCCAGGGTGCGCCGGTGCGCGGGCGTGAAGCCGTGTCGGCCGCCGTCGGGCAGCTGCCGGGGCCAGTCCAGCTCGACCCGCACGGCGGCGGGGTGGCCCGCGCCGGCGGCCGGCGCGGACCCGTCGGTGGAACGTGCGGCGCCGAGGGGATCGCGCGCGGGCGCGCCGGTCCCGGCTCCGGCCGACCCCGCGGGCTCCACGCCCGTCCCCGTGGCGCCGGTGCCCGCCTCGTGCGCGGCCACCAGGGCCTGGCCACGGGCCAGTACGTCGGCGGGCAGCCGCACCGTGCCGGCCGCGAGGGCCACCAGGTCGACCCGGGCACCCAGCGAGGCGGCGAAGCGCTCCAGTTCGGCGCGGTCGGCGGCCGAGCGCATGTCCACCAGGGCCACCACCACGTACCGGTCCCTCGGGAACCTGTCGTGCAGCGTACGGATCGTGTTGAGCACCGTGCGACCGGTGGAGAACTCGTCGTCCACCAGCACCAACGGGCCGTCCCCCGCCAGCAGTTCGGGGTCCTCGGGCAGCAGCAGGTGCGAGGTGGCGTGGCTGTGCTCCTCCTCGAAGCCGCCCACCGGCGCGACGCCGGCCACCGGTCGGCGCGTCGAGTGCAGGTACGGGGCGAGCGCGAGTCCGTCCGCCACGCTGTGGCCGAGCCCCGTCGCCGTCTCCGCGTAGCCGAGCACCACCGCGCGCGCCGCGTCCGCCTCACCGAGCAGCGCGCGCACCCGCTCGCCGAGCCGCACTCCGGCCCCGTAGACGACATCGGGCCGTTGCGGCACGTGCTTGCCCAGGACGTTGGAGACCAGCAGATGCGCCCGGCGCGGGTTGCGGCGCAGCGCGAGCCCGAGCAACTCGCGCAGCCGCCCGCCCGCCACGTCCCCGCCGCCGTCCGCCGCTCCCCCGTCGGCGACCGCCCCGGGCGCACCGTCCGGCGCGTCGTCCAGACCGACACCGAGCTGGTCCGCGACCCACTGACCCGACCACATCACGCGCTGCCCCACTCCGTCGTCCACTCCTGCCCACCCACGTCACACGTCATCGCTTCCGCCCGCACCACACCCGCCGCGCCCCGGGGCCTCAGTCGGCCGGGGGCAGTCCCGCCGAGAGCAGCTCCACGAAGCCCACTCCGGCGCGCGCCACCCCGAAGACCTCGGCACGCAACAGCGTGCGCTCGGCCCAGGCGCGGTGCGGCTTCACCTCGTTCATCTTGTTGGTGTACGCCGAGCGCAGCACCCCGCCGCCCAGCCGCTGCGGCTGGAGGATGTCGACCGCATCGCTGTACTCCTCGTGGCTGACGACCGACAGCGCGTGCACCGGGACCACGTGGGTGGGGTGGATGCAGGTCTTGCCCTGGAGGCCGTTGGCGCGGTCGAGTTCGATCTCGCGCAGCAGTCCGTCCATGTCGTGCTCGATGAGCGCGGTCCGCAGCGCCTCGGCCTCGCCGGTGAAGGGGCTGCGTCGAAGCTGCGGCTTGAACATCCGCTCGTGCGGCTTGAAGTACTCCCACACCGGGCCGGTCACGGTGAACCCGGTGCCGTCCGCGCGACCGAGCACGTTGACCACGTCCGCGATGACGGAGGCGACCAACTGCACATCGTAGGCCGTCATGTCGGGCGCCCGGCGCAGCCCGTAGGCGGAGCAGAAGTCGGTGACGCCCAGCCGCAGGGCCAGCACCCGGTCCCGGTACTTGTCCACGGTGCGGGCGATGCCGCCCAGCGTCTCCGCGCGGGACTCCAGGTGGAGCAGCTCGGGCGACTCCAGGACCGGCATCGCGTACAGCCGCCGGTCCAGGGCCGGGCCGCAGGAGACCAGCGCCTCCAGGAACGGTACGCCCCGCTCCTCGGTGAACTTGGGAAGTACAAAACCAGACAGCAAACGCACCGATTCACCGAGTCGACGCACCAGGTCGGGAATCTGCTCGGCGGCCCGGACCCGGATGAACAGCAGGGGCAGCGTCGCGTCGTCCTCGCGTGCGGCGAGCGTCGCGAACTGCTGGACCAGGTTCTCCTCGCCCTGCGCCACCTCGCTGTCGTCGATCGAGTCCTCCAGGCACAGCACCATGGAAACCACGCCTCGACCTGCCTGTTTGACGATGGCATCGGCAAGGTTGAGGCGTGTGGCGGGGCTGTAGAGAGTGGCTCCGAGCGCGACGGCGAGGGTGCCGGCCGGCGCGTCTGGCGTGAATTCGGCGGGCTCGCGGTGGAAGAGGTCCTTCCGCACTTCTGCCGACAGATATCCGAAATGACGCATGTAACTCCCAAAGCTGCCGCAGCCCTCCGACGGCCCGACTGGCCGGAAGCGTGGCCGATAATCGTACGACCCATGCAGGTCAAGAGTTCCCCAAGTACGTGAAAGTCCGGTAACTCACACACGTACGCAGGGTGTACTCGCTCCCCGTAGCGCCGAGATGGTCATCGCGTAACCCCCGCGTTGTTCCCGCCCCCCTCGGGAGGGCAGGATTGCCACCATGACGCACGCGATGTCGAAGGGGTCGAACATCCCGCTGCCGGCGACGGCCGTACGGGCGGTGCTGCGGTGGACACCGGGGCCCGACGTACCGGACGTGGACGCCTCGGCCCTGCTGCTCGGCGCCGACGGGCACGTGCGCTCGGACGAGGACTTCGTCTTCTACAACCAGCCGCGCCACCCCTCCGGGCTCGTGCGGCACCTGCCCAAGAAGCGGCTCACCGAGAGCCTCACGGACACCATCGAGGCCGAGCTGGCGCCCCTGGACGAGGGGGTGAACCGCGTGGTGCTCGCCGCCTCCGCCGACGGCGGCCCCTTCGGCCGGGTCCGCGACCTGTCCCTGCGGCTGTACGACAGCGCGGCGCCTGACGGGGCCGAGCCGTTCGCGGCCTTCGACGTCGTCGCCGAGACGGGCGAGGAGACGGCGCTGATCTGCGGCGAGCTCTACCGGCGCGGCGACCGCTGGAAGTTCCGCGCGCTCGGCCAGGGCTACGACTCGGGCCTGGTCGGCCTCGCCACGGAGTTCGGCATCTCGGTGGACGACTCCGAGGCGTCCGCCGCGCCGGAGCCCGCCGCTCCCGCGCCCCACCCCGGCAGCGACCCGAACGGGGTGACCGCGCCCGTGCCGGGCCCGGTGCCCCCACCGCCGGTGGGCGGCTACGGCTTCCCGCCGCCCCCGCCCGCGCCGCCGACAGCGCCGCCGTCCGTCTCCCCGACCGCCCCGCCCCAGCCCGTGGCCGCGCCCTCCTACGCGCCGGTCGGCGGGCACGGCGGGCGACACGACCCCCAGTGGGCCGGCCAGCCACCACACCCCCCGGTGCCGCCGCGACAGCCGTCCTACGGCTATCCGCAGCACCCGGCGTACGGCTACCCGCAGCACCCCCAGCCGGTGGCACCGCAGCAGACGTTCCAACTTCCCCCGCAGGGACCGCAGTTCCAGCGGCGTCACTGAGCGCCCGGCCCCGGCGCGCCGGGAGGCCCGCTCAGGCCTTGGCCTTCTTGTAGCCCCGGCCCCACTGGAGCCCCCAGCCGTAGAGCCGGTCGAGCTCGGCCTGGAAGCCGTAGACGTACTTGACCTCGCGACGCACCACGATCTCGCCCTTGATGTTCTCGATGAGCACCACGGCGCACGAGCGCGCCTGCGGGGCCCGCTCGTCGAGGGTGATCTCGATGCGCGGTCCGCTGCTGGGGTAGAGCGTGACCACCCCGTGCGTGCGGTCGAAGGCGGGCGTGCCGTCGTAGATGTAGACGAAGACCAGCAGCCGGCTGAAGTCGTCCTTGTGGTCCAGGTTGATGTACACGGTCTCGCCGGAGCCCGAGCCGAACCGGTCGTCACCGCTGAGGTGGACGTAGGGCGACTCGTTCAGCGATCCGAAGAAGTCGCCCAGCGGCTGCACCACGCCCTTGCTGCCGCTCTGCATCTCGTACATGCACGCCAGGTCGAGGTCCACGTTGACCATCGCCGGCCCCTGCGTCTGCACCATCTCCGGCTTGAACATCTGGAGCGGGTTGCGCCACAGCTTGCGGCGCGGCCTGGCGTTGAAGTCGGTGGTCCGCATCTGCCAGGAGAGGTTGACCCGCAGGTTGCCGGTGGCCGCGCCCTGTTTGGTCAGCGAGATCGTCGGATTGCGCCGGGTCAGCTCGATCGCGCCGGAGGCGCCACCGCTGTCGAAGACCTGTCGCGCGCCCTGTCCCCAGCCGTTCCACAACGGCATCGCACCCACCCCCATGTCGAGTCACTCCACACTGACACGGGGCGGGCCACGAGGTGTCACCTCGTGGCCCGCCCCGTAGAAGCGTTCCGCATCCGAGCCCGGGTCACACTCCGGAGGTGACCTCGGACTTCTCGTTCGAGCCAGCCGAGCCGTCGCCCTCCGCCGCCAGGCGACGGTTGCGCAGCACGGAGGAGTAGAACGAACCGGCGATCAACGCGACGCCGATGCCACCGGTGATGACCTCGTGGATGTGCCACTTGATGGTGACCAGCAGCAGCGCGGCCAGCGCGCCGATCGCGTAGTGCGCGCCGTGCTCCAGGTAGACGTAGTCGTCCAGGGTGCCCTGGCGGACCAGGTAGACCGTGAGCGACCGGACGTACATGGCACCGATGCCGAGGCCGAGCGCCATCCAGAAGATGTGGTTGGTGACCGCGAACGCGCCGATCACACCGTCGAAGGAGAACGACGCGTCCAGCACCTCAAGGTAGAGGAACATGAAGAACGCGGCCTTGCCGGCGAGGCCGACCATGGTCGGCTCCTTGCCCGCCTTCCGGGCCTCCTCCTCGGCCTCCTGCTCGCGCTCCTCCTCTTCTTCGAGCTTGTTCTCGAAGTGCCCAGAGAGTCCGCCGACGATCAGGTACGTGATCAGGCCGGCGATGCCCGAGAGCATCACCGTCGCCGCCTTGTCCACGTGCCCGCCGCCGTGTTGGGCGGCCGTCTCGGCCCAGGTCGTCGCCGCGACCAGCAGCACGATCAGGGCCACGCACACCGAGAACCCGTCGATCTTGCCCAGCCGCGACAGCGGACGCTCAAGCCAGCCGAGCCACTGGTGCTCACGCTCGTCGAAGATGAAGTCGAGGAAGATCATGAGCAGGAACATGCCACCGAAGGCGGCGATGGCCGGATGCGCGTCCGTCACCAGCTGCTCGTACTTGTCGGCGTCGTTCATCGCCAGCTTGACGGCCTCGATGGGCCCCATCTGGGCGGTGACGGCGACGATGACGACGGGGAAGACCAGTCGCATACCGAACACGGCGATGATGATGCCGACACTGAGGAAGATCTTCTGCCAGAAGGCGTTCATCTTCTTCAGCACGCCGGCGTTGACGACCGCGTTGTCGAAGGACAGCGAGATCTCCAGGACCGAGAGGATCGCGACGATCGCGAACGCCTCCCAGCCCCAGAAGATCGCGGCACAGGCGAGTCCCGCGGCGGTTACGCCGAAGGACCAGCCGAAGGTTCTCAGGAGCACTGGCCACCCAATCGTGTGTGAGGGGTCCCCCGCGCGCTCGTGCGCGGTTTTACGAAACGTTGACCCCGAAGTCTAGAGCGATGCCGCGTAGACCCGACGCGTACCCCTGACCGACGGCACGGAACTTCCACTCGCCGCCGTACCGGTAGACCTCGCCGAAGATCATCGCCGTCTCGCTCGACGCGTCCTCGCTCAGGTCGTAGCGCGCCAACTCGCTGCCGTCGGCCTGGTTGACCACGCGGATGAACGCGTTGCTCACCTGCCCGAAGCTCTGGCCCCGGGCGTCGGCGTCATGGATGGAGACCGGGAAGATGATCTTGTCGACCTCGGTCGGGACCTTGGACAGGTCCACGATCAGCGACTCGTCGTCGCCGTCACCCTCGCCCGTGAGGTTGTCGCCGGTGTGCTCGACGGAGCCCTCGGGGCTCTTGAGGTTGTTGTAGAAGACGAAGTACTCGTCCCCCAGCACCCGACCCGACCGGCACAGCAGCGCGCTGGCGTCGAGGTCGAACGGCGCGCCGGTGGTGGAGCGCGCGTCCCAGCCGAGCCCCACCAGCACCTGGGTGAGATTCGGCGCGGCCTTCGAGAGGGAGACGTTGCCTCCCTTGGCGAGCGTTACGCCCATGTTCTTGTGTCCTCCCCGATGTCACGGCGCTGGGTACGGCTCGCGCTGCACCACCGCACTACTCGTACTGCACGCCCCACAGGTCACGCCAGTACTGCTCGTTCTACTCGTTGTGCTCGTTGTGCCCGCTGTGTCCAGCGGCCCCAAGGCGTCCGGCGCCGCACTCCCGGGGTGAGTCGGGCCCCCGCCGGAAGGCCGGGGGTGTGCGGCGCCGGATGCGCTACGACGAACGTGCCGGTCAGACGTTGACGCCGAAGTCCTGCGCGATGCCGCGCAGGCCCGACGCGTACCCCTGGCCGATGGCCCGGAACTTCCACTCGGCACCGTTGCGGTACAGCTCGCCGAAGACCATCGCGGTCTCCGTCGAGGCGTCCTCGCTCAGGTCGTAGCGGGCCAGCTCGACGTTGTCGGCCTGGTTGACGACGCGGATGAACGCGTTGCGCACCTGGCCGAAGCTCTGCTGGCGGGTCTCGGCGTCGTAGATCGAGACCGGGAAAACAATCTTGGCGACGTCAGCCGGGACACCGGCCAGGTTCACCTTGATCTGCTCGTCGTCGCCCTCGCCCTCACCGGTGATGTTGTCACCGGTGTGCTCGACGGAGCCGTCGGGGCTCTTCAGGTTGTTGAAGAAGACGAAGTTCGCGTCGTTGTCGACCTTGCCCTCGGCGTTGGCCAGCAGCGCGCTGGCGTCGAGGTCGAAGTCAGTGCCCGTGGTCGTACGGGCGTCCCAGCCGAGACCGACGATAACGGCGGTCAGGTTAGGGGCTTCCTTGGTCAGCGAGACGTTGCCGCCCTTGCTGAGGCTGACTCCCACGAGTCCTCCCGGGTGAGTTTCGTCAGGAGCACATCGTGCCCCCGTCATACGGTTGCCATCGGATCAACGTTTTGATCCTAGTGAGCGGTTCCCCGCCAGCGGTACGACCGTGCGTCGCCCGCCGGGGGTGTCGCGCCTGATCCGCCGGCCCGCTCGGCCGTGGCGGGGCGCCCGGAGGGTCTAGAGCCGCGCGAGCGCCGTGGCGTACTCCCGCGGGTCGCGGGCGTCGGCCAGGCCGTGGACGACCGACCAGCGCACCACACCCTCCTTGTCGATCACGAAGGTGCCCCGCAGCGCGCAGCCCCGGTCCTGGTCGAGGACGCCGTAGGCCGAGGCCACCTCGCCGTGCGGCCAGAAGTCGGAGAGCAACGGGAACCCGAGGCCCTCCCGCTCGGCGAAGACGCGCAGGCTGAACAGCGAGTCGCTGGAGACCGCCAGAAGCTGGACGTCGTCGTTGACGAACGTGGGCAGCTCGTCACGGAGCGCGGTCAGCTCGCCGGTGCACACACCGGTGAAGGCGTACGGGTAGAAGACCAGCACGACGTTCTTCTCACCGCGAAACTCCGAGAGCGTCACCAGCTCGCCGTGCTGGGTCCGCAGCGCGAATTCCGGCGCCTTCGCGCCGACCTCCACGGCCATGTGCCGACGTCCCTTCGCAACAGCTCGACAGATCGCGTCCACCCTACGCGCAGAGCCCCCGCCCGACCGTCGTCGGATGGGGGCTCTCGCCATGGCCTCGGGACGAGGCCACCGACGACGTCAGCGCTTGGCCGAGCGAGCGGACTTCGGGGTGACCAGGCGGCTGCCGCTCCAGTCCTTCCCGGCGCTGATGCTCCTGGTCTGGGACAGACCGGCGGTCGTCGCGGACTCGCCGATGTCACTGGGCTCCACGTAGCCGTCACGCCCCGTCTTGGGGGTCAGCAGCCAGAGCGAGCCACCTTCGTCGATCATCGTGGTGGCGTCCACGAGCGCGTCGGTCAGGTCGCCGTCGTCCTCTCGGAACCACAGCACCACGGCATCGGCCACGTCGCCGTAATCCTCGTCGACGAGCTCAGTGCCGGTGAGCTCCTCGATGCCCTCACGCAGCTCCTGATCCACATCGTCGTCGTAGCCGATCTCCTGGACCACCTGCCCGGGCTCGAAACCCAGCCTGGCGGCCGGATTGGTCCGCTCCTCCGCGTGGTCCGCGGTCGCGCTCACGGATTGCCTCCTGTCATCCTGCAGAAATTGTCTTGATCGCCTCGCGCGTACGCGGGGCATTGGGCGTAGTCCACACGTGCCGGGCGGTTCGCGCAAGTACCCGGCTGCCGATCCCGCCCAAACGTTGACGACTCGCCGCAACTCACATCCTGACGCCACGACCATAAGTGATTCAAGACACAGGCTTATGTCCGGCTTGCGAAGTTGTTTCCCGCCACTGCGGCATTCGGGGTCGAACGGCCGTACACCGGGGACTTCCATAGTGGGCGTATGGTTGCGATTTGGCCGTCGCCTGTCGCCGGGCCGCCCGCGCCCGTCTCACCCTGTGGTGGTTACCGCTGAGTAGAGATGACGTACTCGCACACCGCGGTACACGATGGAGGACGGCGCGATGGCAGGACCAGTTTGAAGACCGCGTGCGCAGCAGCACTCACGTGCCGAGCACGACACGACAGAACAGCGAAGGAACAGCGTGGCTTCCGGATCAGATCGCAACCCGATCATCATTGGCGGCCTTCCCAGCCAGGTCCCGGACTTCGATCCCGAAGAGACCCAGGAATGGCTCGACTCGCTCGACGCAGCCGTCGATGAGCGAGGCCGGGAACGCGCCCGCTACCTGATGCTCCGCCTGATCGAGCGCGCCCGCGAAAAGCGGGTTGCCGTGCCCGAGATGCGCAGCACGGACTACGTCAACACCATCGCGACCAAGGACGAACCGTTCTTCCCCGGCAACGAGGAGATCGAGCGCAAGGTCCTGAACGCGACCCGGTGGAACGCGGCCGTCATGGTCTCGCGCGCGCAGCGTCCCGGCATCGGCGTCGGCGGCCACATCGCCACCTTCGCCTCCTCCGCCTCCCTGTACGACGTGGGCTTCAACCACTTCTTCCGGGGCAAGGACGCCGGCGACGGCGGCGACCAGATCTTCTTCCAGGGCCACGCGTCGCCCGGCATCTACGCGCGCGCGTTCCTCCTCGACCGGCTCAACGAGCACCACCTCGACGCCTTCCGCCAGGAGAAGTCCAAGGCCCCCTACGGCCTGTCCAGCTACCCGCACCCGCGGCTGATGCCGGACTTCTGGGAGTTCCCGACCGTCTCCATGGGCCTGGGCCCCCTGGGCGCGATCTACCAGGCGCGGATGAACCGCTACATGGAGGCGCGCGGCATCGCCGACACCTCCTCCTCGCACGTGTGGGCCTACCTGGGCGACGGCGAGATGGACGAGCCCGAGTCGCTGGGCCAGCTCTCCATCGCCGCCCGCGAGAACCTGGACAACCTGACCTTCGTCGTCAACTGCAACCTCCAGCGCCTCGACGGCCCGGTGCGCGGCAACGGCAAGGTCATGCAGGAGCTGGAGTCGCAGTTCCGTGGCGCCGGCTGGAACGTGATCAAGCTGGTCTGGGACCGGAGCTGGGACCCGCTGCTCGCGCAGGACCGGGACGGCGTGCTGGTCAACAAGCTGAACACGACCCCCGACGGTCAGTTCCAGACGTACGCGACCGAGACCGGCGCCTACGTGCGCCAGCACTTCTTCGGCGAGGACCAGCGGCTGCGCGCCATGGTCGAGAACATGACCGACGACCAGGTCCTGCACCTGGGTCGCGGTGGCCACGACCACCGCAAGATCTACGCGGCGTACGCGGCGGCCAAGGCGCACAAGGGCCAGCCGACCGTGATCCTCGCGCAGACCGTCAAGGGCTGGACGCTCGGGCCGAACTTCGAGGGCCGCAACGCGACCCACCAGATGAAGAAGCTCACGGTCGAGGACCTCAAGCGCTTCCGGGACCGGCTGCACCTGCCGATCGCGGACAAGGAGCTGGAGTCGGGCCTTCCCCCGTACTACCACCCGGGTCGCGACTCCGAGGAGATCCAGTACATGCACGACCGCCGCAAGGCGCTGGGCGGCTACGTGCCGACCCGTGTCGTGCGCGCGAAGCCGCTGCCACAGCCGGCGGACAAGCTCTACGCGGCGGCCAAGAAGGGCTCGGGCCAGCAGTCGATCGCCACCACCATGGCCTTCGTCCGCGTGCTCAAGGACCTGATGCGGGACAAGGAGATCGGCAAGCGCTTCGTGCTGATCGCCCCCGACGAGTACCGCACCTTCGGCATGGACGCGTTCTTCCCGTCGGCCAAGATCTACAACCCGCTGGGCCAGCAGTACGAGTCCGTCGACCGCGACCTGCTGCTCGCGTACAAGGAGTCCCCCACCGGTCAGATGCTGCACGACGGCATCTCCGAGGCGGGCTGTACGGCGTCGCTGATCGCCGCCGGCTCGGCGTACGCCACACACGGCGAACCGCTGATCCCGGTGTACGTCTTCTACTCGATGTTCGGCTTCCAGCGCACGGGTGACCAGTTCTGGCAGATGGCGGACCAGCTCTCGCGCGGTTTCGTGCTCGGCGCGACCGCCGGGCGTACGACGCTGACCGGTGAGGGTCTGCAGCACGCCGACGGTCACTCGCAGCTCCTGGCCTCGACGAACCCGGCGTGCGTGGCCTACGACCCGGCGTACGCGTACGAGATCGCGCACATCGTGCAGGACGGTCTGCGCCGGATGTACGGCGAGACCGCGGACGGCCAGCCGGGTGAGGACGTCTTCTACTACCTCACCGTCTACAACGAGCCCATCCAGCACCCGGCCGAGCCCGCCGACGTGGACGCCGAGGGCATCCTCAAGGGCATCTACCGGCTGAAGGCGGGCGAGCGGGGTGCCATCCCGGCGCAGATCCTCGCCTCCGGTGTGGCGGTGCCGTGGGCGCTGGAGGCCCAGCGCATCCTGGCCGACGAGTGGAACGTCACGGCGGACGTCTGGTCGGCGACCTCCTGGAACGAGCTGCGGCGCGACGCCATCGCGGTGGAGGAGCACAACCTCCTGCACCCCGAGGAGGAGCAGCGCGTGCCGTACGTGACGCGCAAGCTCAGCGGTGCGCAGGGCCCGTTCGTGGCCGTCTCGGACTGGATGCGCGCGGTGCCCGACCAGATCGCCCGGTGGGTGCCGGGTCGGTACCAGTCGCTCGGCGCGGACGGCTTCGGCTTCGCCGACACCCGTGGCGCGGCCCGTCGCTTCTTCAACATCGACGCCCAGTCGATCGTGCTCGGCGTCCTGACCGAGCTCGCCCAGGAGGGCAAGATCGACCGGTCGGCCCTCAAGCAGGCCATCGACCGCTACCAGCTCCTGGACGCCACCGCGGCCGACCCGGGCGCGGCGGGCGGCGACGCGTAGCCCCTGCCGCCGGGCGCCCTGGGCGCCGGGTGGACGAGGCCGGGCCGGACGGGGTGACCTGTCCGGCCCGGCCTCGTCGTGTGCGGTGCCGGGCCCTTCGTCGGCGGCTTCCGGGGTCAGCGTTCCCAGATCTTGATCGCGCGGATCTGGTAGGGCGACTGGGCGAGTCGGGTGCCGCTGCCCTTGCCCGGATAGGTCTCGAACTCGCCGGTCTCGGTGCACTCGTCGCTCTGGTAGACGGTGACCGGGCGGCCCGTGCGGTTGGCCAGCGACTGCGCACGGGTGCCGGCCGGCAGGGGGACGCAGCTCTCGATGTCGGTGTCCGACAGTTCGTGGGTGTGGCGCTGGCCCGTGAAGCCGGGCCGCTCCCACAGGCAGAGCTGGCCCGCCGCGCAGGCGGCGGACCCGTCGCCGGTGTGCGGCGTGCGCGGCTGCTGGGCGCTGGCCGGCGTCAGGGCGGTGGTCAGGGCCGCTACCGCGCCCATCGCCGCCAGCGTCGTCAGCGCGCGGGCCGCAGTGCCCCGCTTGGTCGTCGTTCGCATGGTGGTACTCCCCGTGTCCTTGGCTTCCGGGCGGGCCCGGTGGCCCGCCTCGCGCGGGGCGGCGGCGTGGCCCGGGTGGGGCCGGTGCCGTCGCTCCGTGATCGCAGCCTGGTGGGTCGCGGGAGGGGGTGCCAAGGGCGGAACGGCGACGTGACCCGGATAGGGGACAGCCGTGCGGGTTTGATCGCGGCCGGGCCGTTCGCGTGCGATGTTGACGCCGCGTGATGGTCAGGGCTGAGCCTGACGTTCCAGCTCAGACGGCCGCCGGGAGGTGCGCCCGCTCCGGTCGGCGTGCGCTGGGGAGGCGGGGCGTAGCGCTGCGTAGTCACCCGAACGGGGGATGCCGGCTGGCTTCGGCGCGCGAGGTTCCCGCCCTGGCGACCGGCCGGGCCTCGGTCGGGCGGACGGCGCGGGTCGGGGGCGGTGCGCGCGGGGCTGGGTATTGTGATCCGCCCCGGACCGCGCGCTCGCGTGGCCGGGCGCACCGCCGGGCGCACCGTGGACGGCCCAGGGGCGCGGCACGCGTGGCAGCGGTGGCGGCGCGGTCCGGCCGTGGCGCGCGGGGCGCCGTCGAGCGGTGTGCGAACGATGACGAGCCCGCCCCCGCGAGGAGGAGAGCCACCAGGTGACGACGGATCGGGCCACGCCCCCCACCGGACTGCGGCAGCGCAAGAAGCAGCGGACGCGTGACGCGCTCTCCCGCGCCGCCCTCGGGCTCTTCGTCGAGCACGGCTACGAGGAGACCACCGTCGACGCGATCGCGGAGGCGGTCGACGTCTCGCAGCGCACGTTCTTTCGCTACTTCGCGAACAAGGAGGAAGTGGCCTTCTCCGTCCAGGGGTTGGCCGAGGCGCACTTCCACGCGGCGGTGCTCGCCCGGCCCGCGCACGAGGCGCCGCTCGCCGTGTTGCGGAACAGCGTCTCCGCCGCCTGGGAGGACATCGGCGAGGCCATCCAGGAGGTGGTCCCCCTCGAACTCCACATGCGCGCCTACCGGTTGATCGAGTCCACGCCCGCGCTGCTCGCCGCGCACCTGCGCCGCAACGCCGAACTGGAGGCCCGGTTCGCCCGGGAGATCGCTCGCCGTGAGGCGGTGGACCTGGACACCGACCCGCGGCCACGGGTGCTGGTCGCCGCGTTCGGCGGGGTCATGCGGGTGGCGGCCAAGGTGTGGAGCGAGGGTGACGACTGCACGATGGCCGCGGTCCGGGACCTCATCGAGTCCTATCTGGACCAGCTTCCCCCCGCGCTGGCCGACGACTGGCGGCGGCCCTCCCCCGTGCCGGACCCGCGCCCGACGTCCGCGCCCGCCCGACCGCCCCTGCCGACTCCCCCGCCCCTCGCGACCAGCCGCGTCACGGGCGCGCTCGCCCGCGCGAGCACCCCGGCCCACCACGCGTCCGCCCCAGCGGGCCACGCGCCCGCCACCGGCGCGCACGCGCCGCCCGGCCACGCGTCGGGCGCGACCGACCCGCGACACGCGTGACGAGCGGGCCGGCACCGGAGACGGGGCACCGGCCCGACGGGGTAGCGGGCTCCGGGCGACCCCGGTGGCCCTGACGGCCCGGACGCCCCTCGTGGCTGTGGTGGGGGCGCGTGGAACGCCCCCCGCCCGGCCGGCCGGCGGGCGCCTCCACGGCCGGCCCGGCGGCGGCGCGGTGGACCACTCAGAGGGGCAAACCGCCAGAAACCACCGACCGGCGCGGCGGATGGGCGTTCGGGACGCGCCGGAAGAGCGGAGGAAAATCACCCTCTGCGGTCAATTGTCCCTATTCAAACGTGAGATGGCTCACGCGTTTTGGCGGCCGTCGCCCCGCTTCTCCTAGGGTGGCTCGCGGTGACTTCCTTTCCGGAGCTTGGCTCCCCCTCTCCCCTGTCATGGGCCTACACCGCCACGACCTGGCGTGCGACGCTCGCGCTGGTCGTGGTTCTCGTGCTGCTGGCCACCAGCGGCTGGATGGTGGCCCGACAGCTCGGAGCCGGGCCCGACCCGTTGAGCGCCTCGCTGGCCGCCTGGGGCAAGGGGTCCGTCGCCGGGCGGCCCCTGCCGGACGCCCAGACCCCGCCCCGCCGCCTGGCCCGGTTCTTCGACTCGCTCACCGGCGCCCAGCGCGCCGGGCTGGCCCGGCGCTACCCGCTCGCGGTGGGCAACCTCAACGGCGCGCCGGTCCGGCTGCGGTACCGGGCCAACCGGCTGGCGCTGCGCGAGGCCAGCCAGGTGGAGCGCGAGCGGACGCGCGACCAGCGGCTGACGCCGTACGGGCGACACGAGGCGGAGCGACGGCTGCGCCGCTTCGGGTCGCTGTTGGGTGCGGGTCGGCAGATCCTGGCCTTCGACCCGGCCGGCTCCGGCCGGGTGGCCGAGGTGTACGGGAACCTGGCAACCGCGCGCCGGGTGTCGGTCGTGGTACCGGGCGTGGACACCGACCTGCTGACCTTCGAGCGCGCCGGCCAGCCCTACCGGGCGCCGGTCGGCATGGCGCGCGCGTTGTACGCGGCCGAGCGGACCACCAGCCCCGGGACCAGGACGGCCGTGATCGCCTGGGCCGACTACACCAGCCCGGCCGGTATCGGCATCGACGCCGCGACCGGTGCGCGCGCCGCGGACGGCGCGCGCCGGCTGCGGGCCACGCTCAGCGGGCTGCCGGGGCGCTCGCGGACCGAGGTCGCGCTGTTCTGCCACAGCTACGGTTCGGTGGTGTGCGGGGTCGCGGCCGACGACCTGCCGCCGACGGTCACCGACATCGCCGTCGCCGCGAGCCCCGGGATGCGTGCCGAGAGCGTCCCCGACCTGGACACCTCGGCGCGCGTCTGGGCCACGCGGGACGCCGGCGACTGGATCGCCGACGTACCGCACGTCGACATCGTCGGGTTCGGGCACGGGGCCGACCCGATGGCCTCCGGCTTCGGCGCCCGGGTGCTGTCCGCTGACGGGGCGGTGGGGCACGCGGGATACTTCGAGCCGGGGACGACGAGTCTCGCCAACTTCGCCAAGGTCGGTGTCGGCGCGCTCTCGTCGGTGAGTTGTGGGGGCGGTGACGCCTGCACCGCGGGCCTGACCTGACCGCGGACGAAGTCGTAAGGGGCGCCAAACAGAGGTTTGACGCGCGTAGCGCACCAAAGGGGGACGGGCGGGCGACCGCAACATACGATGAGCCACATGGGTGATGTGCTGACCGGATTTCACACGGTCTGGGAGTTCGACACCGACTCCGTGCTCATCCGCTTCGAACGGGGGATTCGTACACCGAAGCTGCTCCAGGCGCTCGGTGAACGCCGCATCCCCTACGAGGCGTTGGCCGGAGTCGAGCTGACGCCTGGCAAGCGCGGAACGGTGGTCCTGCGCGCGGTGCCAAGGCCCGGGGCCGATCCGCTGATGGACGCGGCGGACGGACAGCTCAAGGAGAACTGTGACCCGTACCGGCTGGTGCTGCCCGCCGAGCGGGAGACGCTCGCCGAGTACTACGCGGACGAGATACGGGCCGTGCTCGGTCCGGACGCCGGGGCGCCCGCCGACGCTCATCTGGTGGCCGCGCCGCCGCCACCGCTGACGTTCAAGGCGTACGACGGGAAGGCGACCTTCGACGGCTCCTCCGTGATCTTCCGGTGGTTCTGGACGGGGGCGTCCTCCGCCAAGTGGAAGGCCGGTGACCAGCGGTTCCAGGTGGCGGAGCTGGCCGGGGTGGAGTGGCGGTCGCCCGAGGTGTTCAACGGGCACCTGCGGCTGGTGGCGCGCGGCGCGGACGGGGCCGAGGCGGGGGCCGCCGACCAGAATCCGGCCGCCGTCGTCTTCGGCATGGGGTACGGCCTGGTGCACGACTCGTTGCCGTTCGCGGCGGCGGTGCTGGCGGCCGTCCGCGCCGCCGGGGCGGGCGGCGGCGGATCGCACCCGCACGGGGCGCCGGTGTCGGGCCCCGTGGAGACCCAGCAGGTCGCGGCCCGGCCTGATCCGGCGCACATCGCCGACCGCATCCGCCACCTGGGTGATCTGCACCAGGCCGGGCTGTTGACGGACGACGAGTTCACGGCGAAGAAGGCGGAGCTCCTGGCGGAGCTGTGAGCGGCGGTGCCCGGCGCCGCCACCGGCCGCCGGGCGCGCGCCACCCCCCGCGCGGCGCCAGGGCGGGACGGCCCGGCGGGCCAGGTCATACGCTGGGCGCGTCATGCCCACAGCACCCGCCACCCCCGCACCGCACGACGAGCAGCGCCCGAGGTCGATACGTCGCCGGGCGCGTGCCGTGGCCGAGCGCACGCTGCGCGGCGCCGTCCACGACCTGACCACACCCACTCCCCGGGCGCGGCGCGCGCACAGCGAGCGGCGCCGGGCGTGGTGGCTGCCCCACGTCCTGCTCGGCGCGCTCACCGCGATCCTGCTGCCGGTCACCGGGACGGTGTTGACCAACACCTACGGCCTGCACCCGGCGGCGGCCGGCATGCTGGCCATCGCGCAGGTCACGCCGCTGTTGCTGGTGGTACGCCAGCCGCTGCTGGCGTGGTGGATCATCTTCCCGGCCGACGTCGTGGGCGCGTTCGCGCTGCTGGCGGTGCCCGACCTGGAGCAGTCCTGGCCCTGGACCGCGACGGTGATCATCGGCTACCTGCCGCTGTCGCTCGCGCTGGGGCTGCGCGAGGGGCGGCGCACGCTGACCACCATCTGGCTGCTGTCCGGGGTGGCCGGCGCCCTGTTCGAGCTGATCTCACAGCAGCGCAGCGACGGCTCCGCCGTGCTGCTCTTCGTGCTGAGCGGCATCGCGCTGCTGGTGGGTGGCGCGTTGCGGGAGCGCCGGGTGGCCCAGCGTCGGCTGGCCGAGGTGGAGACGATCAGCGAGGCGGAGCGGGCCCGCCGCACGCTGCTGGAGGAGCGGGCCCGTATCGCCCGCGAGCTGCACGACGTGGTGGCGCACCACATGTCGGTGATCACCGTGCAGGCGGACAGCGCCCCGTACCGCATCGAGGAGCTGCCGCCCCGGGCGCGCGAGGAGTTCGCCACCATCGCGGCCACGGCGCGCGACTCGCTGACCGAGATGCGGCGACTGCTGGGCGTGCTGCGGAGCGACGGTGCCGGTGGCGACCCCGAGCGCGCGCCGCAGCCGGGCCTTGACCGGGTGCCGCAGCTCGCGGAGGCGACGTTGCGGGCGGGGGTGCCGGTCGAGTACGAGATCTCCGAGGAGGTGTCCCGGCTGGGCCCGCTCCCGCAGGCCGTGGAGCTCTCCGCGTACCGGATCGTGCAGGAGGCGTTGGCCAACGTTGTACGGCACGCGCCGGGCGCCACCACCCGCGTGTCGCTGACCACGGCCGACGGCGAACTGGGCGTGCTGGTGATCAACTACGCGTCGCCCGAGGCGGAGCCGACACCGCTGGAGACCACGGGCACCGGGCACGGGCTGGTGGGCATGCGCGAGCGGGTGCGGCTGGTCGGCGGGTCCGTGGACATCGGGCCGCTGCCCGACGGCGGCTTCCGCGTCGCCGCGCGGCTGCCGCTGACCCCGCCGGCCACGGTGGAGCCGGGAGTAGCCGGATCGGACGCGGCCGGGTCCGACACGGTCGCCGGCCGGGTGGACGGCCCCGGGGCGTCGGGGCGGGATGTCGCCCCCCGTCCCGCGCCGCCCACGCCCGACGACTAGCCTCCGCAGAGGGCTCACGGCGGGCCCGTACGGCGGCCGGCTGCGGCATGGCCCGCGAGACGAAGGACTCCACGAACCCATGACCACCCGTGTGATCATCGTCGACGACCAGGCCATGGTGCGGGCGGGCTTCGCCGCGCTGCTGGCCGCGCAGAGCGACATCGACGTCGTCGGCGAGGCCCCGGACGGCCGACAGGGGGTCGAGGTCAGCCGCACCACGCACCCCGACGTGGTGCTCATGGACGTCCGGATGCCCGAGATGGACGGCCTGGAGGCGGCCCGCCAGCTCCTGTCGCCGCCCCCGGGGGTCGTGCACCGGCCCAGGGTGCTGATGCTGACGACGTTCGACGTGGACGACTACGTGTACGAGGCGCTGCGCGCGGGTGCCAGCGGCTTCCTCCTGAAGGACGCGCCACCGGCCGATCTGATCTCGGCGGTGCGGATCGTCGCGCGGGGCGAGGCACTCCTCGCGCCGTCGGTGACCCGGCGCCTGATCGCCGACTTCGCCCGGCAGCGCCCGGCCCCGCGCCGCGACCCGGCACTGCGGCTGGGCGGCCTGACGCCCCGTGAGACCGAGGTGCTCGAACTGATCGCCCGGGGCCTGTCGAACACGGAGATCGCCGCGGCGCTGGTGCTGGCCGAGCAGACCGTGAAGAGCCATGTCGGCCGGGTGTTGGCCAAGTTGGGGCTGCGGGACCGGGCGCAGGCCGTGATCTTCGCGTACGAGTCGGGCCTCGTGGCCCCCGGCGACGCCCCCTGACCCGCCCCGCCTCCCGCCGGCCCGGCCTCCCCAGCCGGGCCCGACGCCGAGCATGCCCGGGCGTGGGCGTGGGCGTGGGCATGCCCGCCTATCCCGCGCGTGCGCCTCGGGCACGCTTCCCGCGTATGACGCGCTGACCTGCGTCGACGGGGGCGACCCCCTACCCCGGTAGCACGTCGAGGTACCGGGGAGGCAGCCGCGCTTTGGCTCTCCGGCGGGACGTGCGCCGACCCGTTCGCTTCCTACCTTCACCCCGCCAGACGGTCCGCACCAGGCGCCGTCACGGGACGAGGGAGCGAGCGGCGATGGGGCAGCGCGGGCGGTACGACCGGGCACGGCGGCACGGCGACGGGCGCACCGGCCGGGGCGCCCCTGATCCACGACGGGCCGCGCCGGCTCGGCCCCGTCCGGCGCCCGACCTGGCGCACGCCGACGCGTTCGGCCCGACGCTCGCGGCTCCCGCCGGCCCGGCCCCGGGCGGCCCGACCCCGTCGGGTGCGGCCACCGACCGGCGCGGGTGGTGGCGCCGGCGGCGAGCACGGCGCGGGCCGGGGCGCGGGCGGCGCACGCTGGTGGCCGCCGCGCTCGCGGTCACCACCGTGGCCGGCACGGCCGGTTGGGCCGTCGCGCACGAGCAGCCCGCCGTCACCGGCCCGCCGCCGGGTGCCGCGGCCTGGCGCGCCGACGGTTCGCTGGGCCGCGCGCTGCCCGACCCGGCGAGCGCCTCGCCCGCCGCCGTGGCCCGCTTCTTCGCCGACCTCAGCGGCGCCGAGCGGCGCACCCTGGTGGCGCGCCACCCGCTGGTCGTGGGCAACCTGGACGGCGCCCCGGTGACGTTGCGCTACGCGGCCAACGCCCGTGCGCTGGCGGCCGAGCGGGGGCGGGAGCTGGCCCGCGCGCGGGATAGGGGGCTCACCACGCAGGGTCGCGAGCGCGCCCGCGACCGGGCCGACCACTACGCCGCGCTGCTCGCCGGCGGCCGTCACATCCTCGCCTTCGACCCGCGCGACCGGGGCCAGGTGGCCGAGGTCTTCGGCGACCTGACGCGGGCCCGCCGCCTGGCGGTCATCGTGCCCGGCTCGGACATCGACCTGGCCGCGTACGCCACCGGCTCCCCCGCCGGCACGCCCGCGACGGGCGGCCCGGGTGCGCGCGGCGGCGCGGAGGCGTACCGAACGCCGGTGGGGATGGCCGGGGCGTTGCGGTCGGAGCTGGTCCGGCAGGCCCCGCGCACCGGCACCGCCGTCATCTCCTGGACCGGCTACTCCACACCGGTGGGGCTGGGGCTGGACGCCGCGACGGGGCGGCTGGCGCGGGCGGGCGCGCCCCGGCTGGAACGGTTCCTGGCCGGGCTCGCCTCGGCCGACGGGGCGCCCGCCGCGCCGCCGGCCGTGTTCTGCCACAGCTACGGCTCGGTGGTCTGCGGGCTCGCCGCGCACCGGATCGGCGCCGACGCCTCCGACCTGGTGGTGTTCGGCAGCCCCGGCATGCGCGCGGACAGCGCGGCCGACCTGCGGACCCGGGCGCGGGTGTGGGCGGCCAGGGACGGCTCCGACTGGATCGGCCGGGTGCCGCACATCGAGCTGTTCGGGCTCGGGCACGGGGCCGACCCGGCCGGTGGCGACTTCGGCGCCCGCCGGCTGTCCACGGCGCGGGTCGAGGGCCACGCCGGATACCTCGCGCCGGGTACGGAGTCGGTGCGCAACTTCGCCCGCCTCACGCTGGGCGACTTCGGCGCGGTGCGCTGCGCGGTGGACGCCGACGCCACCGAAGCCGACGCCCGGGAGTGCGTCGATGACCTGCTCTGAGCCGACGCCCCCCGCCGCGCCGAACCGCCCGCCCGCACCGGGCCGACCGACCGGACCCGGCGCTCGGCGCGGGCCCACCGCGCCAGGTGAGCTGAACGCGGCGGGCCGGCCGGGCGGGGCCGGTGAGCTGGCCGGGGTCGGCGGGCCGAACGGGGCCGGTGAACTGGACAGCGCGGGCCGGCCGGGCGGAGCCCGTGGACTGGACGGGGTCGGCGGGCGGGGCGGCCCCGCCGCGTCGGGGCCCGGCGCGCGGCGCGCCGCGAGCGCTCGTCCGCCGCGCTGCGAAGCGGGCGGGGTGGGGCGCCCGCGCTCCGGGGCGCGGGCGGGTGTGGGGCGACTGTGGGCGCGCGCCGGTCGGGCCGCCCGGGCCGTGGACGCCCGTACCCCGCCCGACCGCGACCGGGCCATCGACGGGCTGCGGGCGCTGGCGCTGACGGCCGTCGTGCTGGGCCACTGGCTGCTCGGCGGCCTCATCCGCGACGACCGTGGCGCCCTGGAGAGCGCGAGTCCGCTGGTCGCGCTGGGCCAACTGGCGCCACTGACCTGGGTGTTCCAACTCCTGGGCCTGTTCTTCCTGGTGGGCGGGTACGCCTCGGTGCGCTCCTGGCGTCGGGCGGCCGACCGTGGTGTGAGCGCGGGCGGCTGGCTGCGGGTCCGGCTGGTGCGGCTGGGCCGGCCGGTGGCCGCGCTCGCGCTCGCCTGGCTCGTGCTGGTCGCCGAGGCGCACGCCGTGGGTGTGCCCGACCGCACACTGCGCACCGCCCTGACGCTGGTGGCCCAGCCCCTGTGGTTCCTGGCGGTCTACGCCGTGCTGACCGCGCTCACCCCGTACTGCGACCGAGCCGTGAGCCGGGCCGGTGCGTGGTCGGCGGTGCCGCTCCTGCTGTGCGTGGCCGGGGTCGACGCCCTGCGGTACGGGCCGTACGCGCACGCCGTGCCCTCGGCGGTCGGGCTGCTCAACGTGGTGCCGGGGTGGTTGTTCGGCTACCAGCTCGGGGTGGCCTGGGGGCGCGGGCGGCTGGGGCGGGGCGCGGCGTGGTCGCTGCTGGTCGGGGGTGTGGCGCTGGTCGCGCTGCTGGTGGGGCCGGGAGGGTACCCGGCGAGCATGGTCGGGGTGCCGGGCGCGGAGCGTACCAACTCGCATCCGCCGTCGCTGCTGGTGCTCGCGCTGGCCGCCGCGCAGTGCGGGGCCGCGGTGTCGCTGCGCGGGGCGCTGGCGCGGTGGCTGCGGCGGCCCCTGCTGTGGGCCCCGGTCGCGCTGGTCAACCTGTCGGCCGTGACGGTGCTGTGCTGGCACCAGTGCGCGCCGCTGGCCTTCGCCGTGCCCGCCGCGTGGTGGGGGGAGGTGCCGGGCCTGGTGGACGCGCCGGACTCGGCGGGCTGGGTGCCGCTGCGCTGTGCGTGGCTGCCGCTGTTCGCCGTGGTGCTGGTGGTGCTGGTGCGCTGGGCCCGACAGTTCGAGCGCCCCCCGCGGGCGGAAGCGGGCGTGGCGGCGATGGCCGAAGGCGGCGTAGCCCACGCGGGCGCGGCCCCGGTCGAGAAGTGCGGGCTGGTCGAGAAGTGCGGGCCGGCCGGGGCGTGCGGAGGACCGGCCGAGGTCAGCGGTTCCGCCGAGGGGGGCGGACCGGCCGAGGCCAGCGGACCGGGCGGGCCGGCGGGCGGCGGCGGTGGCGCACCGGTCGCGCGCGGGCTGGCGACGGCGGTCGGCTGGCGGCGGTGGGCCGCCCCGCGCCCCTTCGCGCGGCGGGGGGCGGCCCGGGTGAGGACGGGGCGCGGAGCTAGTCCCGGCCCGCCGCGGTGAACGACATGTCCGCGTAGCGTCCGCCCGCGACCTGGTCGGCGATCGGCTCCAGCGCGGCGAGTTCGGCCGCGTCCAGCGGGAGGTCGGCGGCGCCCAGGTTCTCGTCGAGACGGGAGCGCTTGCGGGTGCCGGGGATCGGGACCACCGTCAGGTCGTGCACCCGGGCGCGCTCGTGCACCCAGGCCAGCGCGACCTGCGCCAGCGTGACCCCACGAGCCTGCGCGATGCCGCGCACCGGCTCCAGGAGCGCGGCGTTGGCCGCCGCGTTGTCGCCGGTGAAGCGGGGCTGGGTGCGACGCCAGTCGTCCTCGCCGAGCTCCTGGTCGGCGTTGACGAACGCGCCGGTGAGGAAGCCGCGACCGAGCGGCGAGTACGGGACGAAGGTGACGCCCAGCTCACGGGCCGCGGCCACCACGCCCCGCTCGACGTCCCGGCTGAACAGCGACCACTCCGACTGCACGGCGGCGATCGGGTGCACGGCGTGCGCGGCGCGCAGCTCGCCGCCGGAGACCTCGCTCAGGCCCAGGTGGCGCACCTTGCCCTCGGTGACGAGCTCGGCCATGGCGCCCACGGTCTCCTCGATGGGCACGTCGAGGTTGCGGCGGTGCATGTAGTAGAGGTCGACGTGGTCCACGCCCAGCCGGCGCAGGCTGCCCTCGATCGACTCCCGGATGTAGGCGCGGTCGTTACGGATCTCCTGGTACGAGGGGTCGTCCTCGCGGCGCACGATGGCGAACTTGGTGGCCAGCGTGATCGCGTCGCGATGCGCCTGGACGAAGGGGGCCACGAACTCCTCGTTGCGGCCGAAGCCGTAGATGTCGGCCGTGTCGAAGAGCGTGACGCCACGCTCCAGCGCGTGCTCCAGGGTGGCTCGGGCCTCGGCCTCGTCCGTGGGGCCGTATGCGTGGGACATGCCCATGCACCCCAGGCCCTGCACGCCGACCAGGGGGCTGTCCGTGCCGAGGCCGACGGCCGCGATCTTCTCGTCGCTCATGAAACTCAGGCCCTCTCCGACGCCCGTCGGGCGTCAGCGTAGATGTCGATCTTGTGGTCGAGAACCGCGAGGGTGCCCTGGAGCTCGGCGATCCGACGCCGCACGTCCTCCCGGTGCGCGGTGAGCAGTTCCTCGCGCTCGGGGAAGGTGTGGCCGCCGGCGCGGACCAGTTCCGCGTAGCGGACCATGTCCGCCACCGGCATGCCGGTCAGCCGCAGCTTGCCGACCAGGTCGAGCCAGTCCAGGTCCCGGTTGGTGTAGCGGCGCTGACCGGTGTGGGAGCGGTCCACGTGCGGCATCAGCCCGATCCGCTCGTACCAGCGCAGGGTGTGCGCGCTGAGTCCGGTCGTGGCGACGACCTCGCTGATGGTGTAGCGGTCCTGGCCGGTCGGCCGCGGATGGACCAGGGGCGGCGCACACGGCACCGCCTCGACCACGGGAGTCGTGGTGGCGTATGCGCTGTCCGTCACGGTCATGCCGTCCGCCCTTCGCAGGTGTCGTTCCTCGCGGCGTTCTCCACGCTAGAGAGTTGGAGTGCACTCCAGGCAAGCGTCTTCATTGTCGCGGGTCGCGGCCGGCCCCCCGGGTGGCACGGCCGGCGCGGGCGGCCCTGTTCGCTGGGCCGTCGGGGCCGGAACGTAGGCTCGCGGTCATGGAAAGCCTGCGGATCATCGAGAACTGGCCGGTCCCCACCGCGGCGGCGGCCGTCGTACGCGCCGACGGCACGCTCGCCGGCTCGCACGGCCCGACCCGGCACCGGTTCCCGCTCGCCTCGGTCACCAAGCCGCTGGTGGCGCTCGCCGCGCTGGTCGCTGTCGAGGAGGGCGCGGTGGAGTTGGACGAGGCGGCCGGGCCGGCCGGCTCCACCGTGCGGCACCTGCTCGCGCACACCTCCGGGCTGGCCTTCGACGAGCACCGCGTGATGGCGGGGCCGGGCGAGCGGCGGATCTACTCCAACGCGGGTTTCGAGGTGCTCGGCGAGCACCTCGCGGCGGCCACCGAGATCCCCTTCCCCGAGTACGTGCGGCAGGCGGTGTTCGAGCCGCTGGGCATGGCCGACAGCGAGCTGGCCGGCTCACCCGCCAAGGACGCCGTCTCCACCGTCGCCGACCTGGCCACCTTCGCCGCCGAGCTGCAACGCCCCCGGCTGGTCGCCTCGCAGACCCTGGCCGACGCGACGTCCGTGGTCTTCCCGGGCCTGTCCGGCGTGCTGCCCGGCTACGGCAACCAGCGCCCCAACGACTGGGGCCTGGGCTTCGAGATCCGGGCCGGCAAGTCCCCGCACTGGACGGGCGCCACCTCCTCGCCGGGCACCTTCGGCCACTTCGGCCAGTCGGGCACGTTCCTGTGGGTGGACCCGGCGGCCGGTGCGGCCTGCGTGGCGTTGACGGACCGGGCGTTCGGCCCGTGGGCCATCGAGGCGTGGCCGCTGCTGACCGACGCGGTGCTGGCCGAGCTGCACCAGGGCTGACCGGCGGGCCCGGCCGGGACCACGGCGCCGAGCCGCTGGCGCGGGCGGCCGGGGCTAGACGCCGTAGTCGGGCTCCGCGTGCATCTCCCACACCAGCAGCTCGGTCTCCCCCACCGCCGTGCCCCGCAGACCCGGCCGCTCCAGCAGGCGCGCGGCGTCGCCCGGCCCCAGGCTCTCGCCGGCCAGCCGCAGGCCGCCGCGCACCACGTGCAGGTAGATCGCCGGCGCGTCGGGCAGCTCGACGTGCGCGCCGTCGGCCAGGCGGCGCGGGTGCAGCACCGCCTCGGTGCGCTCCAGGGCGTACGGGGTGGCGTCGGCGATGCCCCGCACCACCTCGTACTCGGGTTCGCCGCCCCAGGCCGCGGGCGTCAGCCACATCTGCACGAACCGCAGCGGCCGCTCGCCCTCGTTGCGCTCGCTGTGCCGCACCCCGCTGCCGGCGCTCAGCCGCTGCACGTCGCCGGGGCGGACAACCGTCCGGTGCCCGGTGGAGTCCTCGTGGGTGAGCTCTCCCTCGATCACCCAGGTGACGATCTCCAGGTCGCGGTGGGGGTGCTCGTCGAAGCCGGCGCCGGGTGCGAGGTGCTCCTCGTTGCACGCCGCCAGCAGTCCGAACCGCACGTTGTCCGGGTCGTAGAAGCCCGAGAAGGAAAAGGCATGCCAGGTCTCGATCCCCGGCCCGACTCCACCCCGGTAGCGCTCACCAGCCCGCTGCACCCACGTCATCGGCCCACGGTAGCCCGTGCGCAGACCCCGTGCCCCCGCGCACCCCACCCGATAAGGCAGGCTTGTCTTCGTGCCTGAACCCGCATCCGCCACTCCGCACCCGCATCCCGCGACGCTGCGTCGCCTGGAGAAGTCCTCCGGCAAGCTCGCCGCGGTCGCCATCGCCCGCATGGACGAGCAGCTCCCGTGGTACCGGGCGATGCCACCCGAGAACCGCTCCTGGATCGGCCTGGTCGCCCAGGCCGGCATCGCGGCGTTCACCGAGTGGTTCCGGCATCCCGACACGCCACAGGCGATCAGCACCGACGTGTTCGGCACCGCCCCCCGGGAGCTGACCCGGGCGATCACGCTGCGGCAGACCGTGGAGATGGTCAGGACGACCATCGAGGTCATGGAGTCGGCCATCGACGAGGTGGCCGCGCCCGGCGACGAGGCGGTGCTGCGCGAGGCGGTGCTGGTCTACGCGCGCGAGATCGCGTTCGCGACCGCCCAGGTGTACGCCCAGGCCGCCGAGGCCCGTGGCGCCTGGGACGCCCGCCTGGAGTCGCTGGTGGTCAACGCGGTGCTCTCCGGCGAGGCGGACGAGGGCGCGCTCTCGCGGGCCGCCGCGCTCGGCTGGACCTCGCCCGAGTCGGTGTGCGTGGTGCTCGGTACGGCCCCCAGCGGCAACAGCGAGCTGACGGTGGAGGCCATCCGGCGCGCCGCCCGTCACGCGAAGGTGCAGGTCCTGACCGGGGTGCTGGGCGAGCGGCTGGTGGTGATCGCGGGCGGCTCGGACAATCCGCTCCAGACCGCCAAGGCCCTCATCGGGCCGTTCGCGCCCGGCCCGGTGGTCGCCGGCCCCGTGGTGGGCGACCTGGTCTCGGCGACCCGCTCGGCCGGCGCGGCGGCGGCCGGTCTGAAGGCGAGCGCGGCCTGGCCCGACGCCCCGCGACCGGTCCTGGCGGACGATCTCCTGCCCGAACGAGCGATGGCGGGCGACCCTGCCGCCCGTGAACAGCTAGTGGAGGAGATCTACAGACCGCTCAGCGAGGCGGGGTCAGCCCTGCTGGAAACGCTGAGCGTGTACCTGGAGCAGGCGAGCAGCCTGGAGGGCGCCGCCCGGATGCTGTTCGTCCACCCCAACACCGTGCGCTACCGGCTCCGACGTGTGACCGACGTCACCGGATGGTCGCCGTCCGACGTGCGGTCCGCGTTCACGCTGCGCATCGCGCTGATCCTGGGGCGGCTGACCGACGCCGGAACGTGAGTCCAGGGTTTTGTCCAAGCCCCACAATTCCCCACACGGTTCTTCGTCCCTGTCCCCACGGGCGTTCCGAACCCCTCACAAGAGAGAGTGTGAGAGTGCTCGTACTCGTCGCTCCCGGCCAAGGCGCTCAGACGCCCGGCTTCCTCACGCCCTGGCTCGAACTGCCCGGCGTAGAAGACCAGCTTCGCGCCTGGTCCACCGTCATCGACCTGGACCTCGTCCACTACGGCACGCGAGCCGACGAGGACGAGATCCGGGACACCGCCGTGGCGCAGCCGCTGCTGGTGGCCGCCGCGCTGGTCTCGGCGCAGCAGCTCTTCCCGACAGCGCGGGACTTCTCCGCCCACGTGGGCGTCGCGGCCGGCCACAGCGTCGGCGAGGTGGCCGCGGCGGCGCTGACCGGCGTACTGCCCACCGTGGACGCGTTGCGCCTGGTCCGCAAGCGCGGCCTGGCCATGGCGGAGGCCGCCGCGGTGACCGAGACCGGCATGGCGGCCCTGCTGGGCGGCGAGCCGGACGTGGTCCTGCCGCACCTGGAGAAGCTCGGCCTGACCCCGGCGAACGTGAACGGCGCGGGCCAGATCGTGGCCGCCGGCACCGCCGAGCAGCTCGCCGCGCTCGCCGCCGACAAGCCCGAGGGCACCCGTAAGGTCGTCCCGCTCAAGGTGGCCGGCGCCTTCCACACCACGCACATGGCCCCCGCGGTCTCGGCCCTGGCCGCCGCCGCGACCCAGCTCGTGCCCGCGGACCCGCACACCCGCTACGTGTCCAACAAGGACGGCCAGCTCGTCACGTCCGGCAAGGACGTCATCGACCGGCTGGTCGGCCAGGTCGCCAGCCCGGTGCGCTGGGACCTGTGCATGGAGACCTTCAGCGACCTCGGCGCGACCGCGCTCATCGAGGTGGCGCCCGGCGGCGCGCTGACCGGACTGGCCAAGCGCGCGCTGCCCGGCGTGGCGCACCTGGCGCTGAAGAAGCCGGACCACCTGGAGGCGGCCCGCACGCTGATCGCCGAGCACGCTGTCCCGGCCGAATAGGAGCACCCAGAGCATGACGTCGAAGATCAAGCCCGCCAAGGGCTCTCCGTACGCGCGCATCCTCGGCGTCGGCGGCTACCGCCCGACGCGCGTGGTGCCCAACGAGGAGATCCTCAAGCACATCGACTCGTCGGACGAGTGGATCCGCTCGCGCTCCGGCATCGCCACCCGGCACTGGGCGAGCCCGGAGGAGACCGTGGCCGCCATGTCCGTGGAGGCCGGTGGCAAGGCGATCGCCGACGCCGGGATCACCCCGGACCAGATCGGTGCCGTGATCGTCTCGACGGTCTCGCACTTCAAGCAGACCCCCGCCATCGCCACCGAGATCGCGCACCTGCTGGGCACCGGCAAGCCCGCCGCGTTCGACATCTCGGCCGGCTGCGCCGGCTTCGGGTACGGCCTGACCCTGGCCAAGGGCGTGGTCGTCGAGGGCAGCGCGGAGTACGCGCTGGTCATCGGCGTGGAGCGGCTGTCGGACCTGACGGACCTGACGGACCGCGCGACGGCCTTCCTGTTCGGCGACGGCGCCGGCGCCGTGGTGGTCGGCCCGGCCAAGGAGCCCGGCATCGGCCCCACCGTGTGGGGCTCGGAGGGCGACAAGTCGAACACGATCACGCAGACCGAGTCGTGGGAGATCTTCAAGCACGCCGAGAACCGCGACGAGCTGCGCTACCCGGCCATCACCCAGGAGGGCCAGGCGGTCTTCCGCTGGGCCGTCTACGAGATGGCCAAGATCGCCCAGCAGGCGCTGGACGAGGCCGGGGTGCGGGCCGAGGACCTGGACGTCTTCATCCCGCACCAGGCCAACATGCGCATCATCGACTCGATGATCAAGACCCTCAAGCTGCCGGGTCACGTCACGGTCGCCCGCGACGTGGAGTCCACCGGCAACACCTCGGCAGCCTCCATACCGCTCGCCATGGAGCGGCTGTTGGCCACCGGTGCGGCGAAGAGCGGCGACACCGCTCTCGTCATCGGCTTCGGGGCGGGTCTCGTCTACGCCGCGACGGTCGTTACCCTCCCCTAGTCCGTACGATCAACCCGCGGATTCACCGCTTCACCAGCAGCTCCGGACACCTCGGCGCTGCACACCCCATCGCACAACATCGAAGGAGAGCGCCAACATGGCCGCCACTCAGGAAGAGATCGTCGCTGGTCTCGCAGAGATCGTGAACGAGATCGCCGGTATCCCGACCGAGGACGTCCAGGTGGACAAGTCCTTCACCGACGACCTGGACGTCGACTCGCTGTCCATGGTCGAGGTCGTCGTCGCCGCCGAAGAGCGCTTCGACGTCAAGATCCCGGACGACGACGTCAAGAACCTGAAGTCCGTCGGCGACGCGACCGACTACATCCTCAAGCACCAGTCCTGAGGCACCGCCTGTCGCCACCGAGCGGTGGCGCATTCCGCACCTCTACCCGTGGAGAAAGAATTCCTGTGAACGCGACCAATCGCACGGTGGTCGTCACCGGTATCGGCGCAACCACACCGCTGGGTGGCGACAGCGCGTCATTCTGGGAGGGTCTGCTCGCCGGACGCTCCGGCGTCGGCCCCCTCACGCAGGACTGGGCGGCCCAGCTGCCCGTCCAGATCGCGGCGCAGATCGCCGTGGACCCCGGTGAGTCCATCCCCCGGCCGCAGGCCAGGAAGCTCGACCGGTCGGCGCAGTTCGCGCTGATCGCCGCCCGCGAGGCGTGGGCGGACGCCGGGTACGCCGGCAAGGCCGGGGCCGAGGCCCCGATCAACCCGGACCGGCTCGGCGCGGTCATCGCCTCCGGCATCGGCGGCGTCACCACGCTGCTGGGCCAGTACGACATCCTGCGCGAGCAGGGCGTGCGGAAGGTCTCCCCGCACACGGTGCCGATGCTCATGCCGAACAGCCCGGCGGCCAACGTCGGCCTGGAGGTCAACGCCCAGGCCGGTGTGCACACCCCGGTCAGCGCCTGCGCCTCCGGCGCCGAGGCCATCGGCTACGCCATCGAGATGATCCGCACCGGTCGCGCCGACGTCGTGGTCGCCGGTGGCACCGAGGCGGCCATCCACCCGCTGCCCATCGCCGCCTTCGGCAACATGATGGCGATGACCAAGAACAACGAGGACCCCCAGGGCGCCTCGCGCCCCTACGACACGGGCCGGGACGGCTTCGTGCTCGGCGAGGGTGCCGGCGTGGTCGTCCTGGAGTCGGCCGAGCACGCCGAGCAGCGCGGCGCCACGGTCTACTGCGAGGCAGTCGGCCAGGGCCTGTCCGCCGACAGCCACCACATCGCGCAGCCCGAGCCCTCCGGCAACGGCATCGCCCACGCGCTCCAGAACCTGGTCGACGCCACCGACCTGCGCGCCGCCGAGGTCGTGCACATCAACGCGCACGCCACCTCCACCCCGCTGGGCGACGTGGCCGAACTGAAGGCGCTGCGCAAGGTGTTCGGCGACGACGTCGACCACATGGCCATCGCGGCGACCAAGTCGATGACGGGTCACCTCCTCGGCGGCGCGGGCGGCATCGAGACCGTCGCGACCGTGCTGGCGCTCAAGCACCGCCTGGCCCCGCCGACGATCAACATCTCCGAGCTCGACCCGGACGTCGACGGCGACATCATCCGCGACAAGCCGCGCGCCCTGCCCGAGGGCACCATCGCGGCGCTGAACAACTCGTTCGGCTTCGGCGGCCACAACGTGGCACTCGCCTTCCGCTCGGTCTGACCCACCCGGCCGGCGGCGCACCCGGTGCGCCCCGCCCCTCCCGGTCCACGACACGGCGCCCGTCAGGTCCCACCGACCCGACGGGCGCCGTCTCACGTCCTGACCACCACCGCGTCCGCCCCGCCTCTGGCCCGCACGTCCCGTGTCCGCCCCGCCCCGAGCCCGGCAGCCCCGGCGCGCCACGTCCCGTACGCGGCCTCCGGCGTGTCCCCTCCAGTCACCCGGTCGGGTACGCCGGCGGTCCACGGCACGCGCCCGCACAGCGCGCCACCGCGTCCGCCGGCCCGCGACCGGCGCCGGCTCACACCACCTGGTGCAGCCAACGCACCGGCGCGCCCTCGCCCGCGTACCGGAAGGGCTCCAACTCGTCGTCCCACGGCTTGCCCAGCAGGCGGGTGAGCTCGGCCGCCAGCTCGCTCTCGCCGCGCGAGGCGCGGCCGAGGGCGGCTCGCAGCCGGTCCTCGGGGATCAGGATGTCGCCGTGTATTCCGGTGACGGCGTGGAAGATGCCCAGTTCGGGCGTGGAGCTGTAGCGCTCGCCCTCGGCGGTGGCGCACGGTTCGGCGGTCACCTCGAAGCGCAGCAGATGCCAGCCGCGCAGCGCGGAGGCGAGCTTGGACGCGGTGCCGGCCTGGCCCTGCCAGGAGAACTCCGCGCGCCAGGTGCCGGGCGCGGCGGGCTGTCTGATCCAGTCCAGGGTGACGCGCACGCCGAGGACGCCCGCGATGGCCCATTCGACGTGCGGGCACAGCGCGCGCGGGGCGGAGTGAACGTACAGAACTCCACGTGTCGTCACCGGGACCTCCAGTGCGGTTCGAGGTTCGCCTTCCCCAGCGGCCTCGCGTTCCGTACCGGCTTGAGCCCGGGACAGCAACCATTCTGCCCCAATGATCACACCCGTACCAGCCCCCGAGGCTACCTGCAGTAAACACTACTGGGGGTAATTCTCTCGAAATGGGACAAGAAATGACGCGATGTAATCTGCCAGTCCGGGAACGGAGGCTCCCGTGGTTGGCGCCCACCTCACACGGGCAAAGCTACCGCGCGGCGACGCCGGGGGGATGACGTACCGTCGGTCCCGGATACATATCATTGCTCGGCCCGAGGGGGGAACAGCGGTGCTCGACTCCGTGCGGTCAACTCGTCTGCGACGTTCCACGACAGCCGCCGCCCTGCTGACGTGCGCCGCCCTGCTCGCGGGGTGCACGAGCGACTCCGGCGACACCAGCGCCAAGAGCTCGACCGCCGGGGCCAAGCGCCCCGCCCCGAAACCCACCCCGACGTGGGACCCCCGACCGGACTCCATCGCCTCCGTCGGCGACTCCATCACCCGGGGCTTCGACGCCTGCTCGGTGCTCTCGGACTGCCCGGAGGTGTCCTGGTCCACCGGCACCGACATGGCCAGCCTGGCCCAGCGGCTCCTGCCGGACCCCACGCGACGCTCCTGGAACTACGCCAAGACCGGTGCCGTGGTGGCCGATCTGCCGGCCCAGCTGCGCAGTGCGACGGCCCAGCGCCCCGAGCTGGTGACCGTGATGATCGGCGCCAACGACGCCTGTCAGGACACGGTCGCCCAGATGACCCCGGCGGCCGACTTCCGGACCCAGTTCGCCAGCTCGCTGAGCGACCTGCGGCGCGCCCTGCCCAAGACGCAGGTGTACGTGGCGAGCGTGCCCGACCTCAAGCGCCTGTGGTCGGAGGGGCGCAAGGACCCGGTCCGGCGCCAGGTGTGGAAGCTGGGCATCTGCCCCTCGATGCTGCGTGACGCGCAGTCCACCCACGAGCGGGCCAACGACCGGCGCGAGCAGGTCAACCACCGGGTCCAGGAGTACAACGCGGCGCTGCGTGACGTGTGCGCCAAGGACGTGCTGTGCCGTTACGACGGAGCCGTGCACGCCTACCGCTTCACGGGCGACGAGCTGAGCCAGTGGGACTGGTTCCACCCCAGCAAGGAGGGGCAGCAGAAGCTCGCCTCACTGGCCTACACCGAGATCACCCGCCGCGACGACGCCTGACCGGACGCGCGGGGGCGAACGTCGTCCGGGGGCCCGCCCGCGCCCGCCGACCGCCCCGCCGCCGCGCACCGGTCGCCCCCCACGTCGGCCCCCCGGGACCACCCCGGGGGGCCGTCCCGTGCCGCCGCTCCCGCGCGGTCGCGGCGGGTCACCACCGGCCACACCGGGATCAGCCGTACGGGTCACGCTCGGGCCGCGCGACGCCCTCCGGAGCGGGTCGTACGGGACGGAGCCGCACCGGCGCGGGGCGTACGACGGGGTGGTGGGGGTGGGCGACGGTCGCGCGGACGGTGGTCGCACGCGTGCCGGTCGCGCGGGTCAGGCGTGGGGGGCGGGGTCGGCGGGGCCCAGGGGGGCGCCCGTGCCGGCCGCGGCCTCGCCCGGGGCGTGGTCGTCCTCGGAGGTGGGCTCGCCCAACAGGTCGCGAGCCAGTAGCGTCGCCCCGGCCACGGCGCCCGGCATCACCACGACGGCGGCCAGCGGCACCAGGAAGAGCAGCGTGAGCGGCACCCCGAAGCCCAGGACGAGGAGTTTTCGGGAGCGCAGCAACCGCAGCCGTTCGGCGAGCGGGACCCGACGGCGCGCGAGGGCGACGGCGGTCAACTCCTCGGTCAGGAAGAAGCCGGAGACGCAGAAGCCGATGGCGGGGATCGCGGTCTGGCCGACGACGGGCAGGAATCCCGCCGCGAACAACAACGTCCCCCACAGCGCGACGCGGACCAGCACGGCGGTGCTCTCCCGCGCGGAGAGCAGAAGGTCGCGCCACAGCGGCAGCCCCGAGTCGGGGGCCCGGCCGTCGACGGAGAGGTCCACGCGTTCGGAGAGCGACTCGTAGAACGGCTGGCCCACCAGCAGGGTGACGGCCGTGAAGGTGATCAGCGCGAGCAGCAGGCAACCGCCGAAGAACAACACGGCCAGCGTGCCCCGGAACAGGCCGAGCCAGGGCGTGCCCCAGTCGTCGGCGAAGGGCGTCAGCCAGGAGATGACGTCGTCGGTCCACAGGCCCAGCGCGACCAGCGCGGCGACGTAACCCACCAGGGTGATCAGGGCCGGCAGCATGCCGAGCCCCCACGAGCGGGGGTGGCGGGCCACCCATCGCTGACCCTTCATCAGATAGCCCAAGCCGGCCGCCAGATCTCGCATGCGCGCAGCTTAGGCGGTGGCCCGACGGAAGATCACCGGGGGTCCGTACGCCCCCCGCCGCGACCGCGCTCCGCACGGGGCGGGAGGAGCGTGCGGTCCGGGCCGCGCTCCCCGTGGGGGCGGCCCGGGCCGTGGCCTCGCGGGGCCGCCGGGCGGGCGGCGCCGGGCGGGGGCCCTACGCGTCGAGGCTGACGACCATCTTGCCGACGTTCTCACCGCGCAGCATGCCGAGGAAGGCGTCCACGGCGTGCTCGACGCCGGGGACGACCGTGTCGCGGTAGCGCATGCTCCCGTCGCGCAGCCAGCCGCCGACCTCGCTCAGGAACCGGGGCCGCAGCGCGGCGTGGTCGGTGACCAACAGCCCCTGGATGCGCAGCCGCTTGCCGACGATCAGCGGCAGGTTGTACGGGGCCGGGGTCGGCTCGGTGGCGTTGTACTGCGCGACCATGCCGCAGGCGGCGATCCGGCCGTGGACGTGCAGCGCGTCGATGGCCGCCGCGAGGTGGTCGCCGCCGACGTTGTCGAAGTAGACGTCGATGCCGTCGGGCGCGGCCGCGGCGAGCTGTTCGCCGACGGGCCCGGCCTTGTAGTTGAAGGCCGCGTCGAAGCCGTACTCGTCGAGCAGGACCCGCACCTTCTCGTCGGAGCCCGCGCTGCCGATGACGCGCGAGGCCCCCTTGAGCCGGGCGATCTGCCCGACCTGGCTGCCGACCGCGCCCGCGGCGCCGGAGACGAAGACCGCGTCCCCCTCCCGGAACGCCGCCGACTCCAGCAGCCCCACGTACGCCGTCAGGCCGGGCATGCCGAGCACACCGAGGTAGGCGGCGGGCGGGGCGACCTCGGGGTCGATCACCTGCGCGTCCCTGGCCGCCACCAGCGCGTACTCGCGCCAGCCGAGGCGGTGGGCCACATGGTCGCCGGGCCGGTACCCGGGAGTGTCGGGACCGACGGCGAGGACCACCCCGACCGCGGCGCCGTCCATCGGCTCGTCGAGCGCGAAGGGCGGCACGTACGACTTGACGTCGTTCATCCGTCCACGCATATAGGGATCGACCGACATGTGTGTGTTCCGCACCAGGAGCTGGCCCGGCCCCGGTGCCTCGACGGCCACCTCGCGCAGGGCGAAGTCGTCGGGGGTCGGCCAGCCGTGTGGGCGGGCGACCAGGTGCCAGGCGCGGCCGGTGGTGGGGAGGTCGGTCGGGCGGGTGGCGGACATGGTGGCGGGCCCTCCAGACAGATACTTCAGATGATGAAAGAACAATGCATCTAGACATTTCATGGTGTCAAGCAACCGGGTACCCTGGCGCGTATGGCCCCACGCATCGACCCACTCACCTACGAGGTCATCGAGCTCATCGGCACCGTGGTGGCGCGCTACCACGAGGAGTACGAGCAGGCCGCGGCCCAGCACGCGCTGACCGGCGCGCAGGCCCGGGTGCTCGGGCTGCTCGCCCGTGAGCCGATGCCGATGCGGCGGATCGCACAGCAGCTCAAGTGCGAGCCGTCGAACGTCACCGGCATCGTGGACCGCCTCGAAGGTCGGGGCCTGGTCGAGCGTCGCCCCGACCCGGCCGACCGCCGGGTCAAGCTCGCCGCCACCACGGAGGTGGGCCTGGAGACGGCCGTGCGGCTGCGCGGCTCGCTCGACTTCGCGCGCGAGCCCCTGGCCGGCCTCTCCCACCAGGAACGCGAGGTGCTACGTGACCTTCTCCGCCGGATGCTGGAGATCCCCACGGAAGAGCTCGCCGAGTAGTTAGGTTCAGACCATGAGCGATCAGACCACACGCCACTCTGTTGACTTCTACTTCGACCCCGCCTGCCCCTTCGCCTGGATCACCTCGCGCTGGATCCTGGAGGTCGAGCAGCACCGCGAGCTCGACCTGCGCTTCCGTGTCATGAGCCTGTCCGTCCTCAACGAGGGCCGCGAGGACGTCCCCGAGCGCTACAAGGAGTTCCTGGAGCGCGGTTGGGGCCCGGTCAGGGTCTGCATAGCCGCCGCGCAGCAGCACGGCGAGGAGGTGCTGCGCGACCTGTACACGGCGTTCGGCACCCGCATCCACAACGAGGGCCGTCAGGTGGACCGGACGCTGATCGAGGAGGCGCTGGCGGAGGCCGGTCTGCCGACGGAGCTCGCGGACGCGGCCGACACCACCGCCTATGACGAGGCGCTGCGCAAGAGCCACCACGAGGGCATGGACCCGGTGGGCCAGGAGGTGGGCACGCCGACCCTGCACATCGACGGCGTCGCCTTCTTCGGCCCCGTGCTGACCGCCATCCCCCGTGGTGAGGAGGCCCTCCGGCTCTTCGACGGGGCGCGGCTGCTGGCCGGCTACCCGAAGTTCTTCGAGCTCAAGCGCTCGCGGACCGGCGAGCTGGACTTCTCGTAGAACATCGCGCGGGAGCCGTCCGCGGCATGTCGCGCACGGCTCCCGCGCGACGGACGTGGCGGTACGACCCTGACGGGACGGCTTTGACGGGGCGAACCTGACGGGACGAGAGGGAGGGCCGGTGACCGGCGGCGGGCGCGTCGCGGTGTCACCGGCCCTCACGCGTGCCCGGGCCGAGATCACACCGGTGCCGCGTCGGGCCGAAGCGGTGACGTCGGGCCGAACCGGGCCAGCGCGGAACCCCGGAACCCCGCATTCGGGCAACGGAATTACGGCTTCCCGCTTTTCCCGCGAATGCGCGCGGCGAGAAATCCGGCCACGGAAATGTGCCCGGCCATTCATATGAACCGCCGCCCGGTCGGGGAATGCCCGTGGCCCATCCGTGGCCACACCCGTGATGACCACACGTTCTGGCCCGGGACAACGCGAACACCCCGCGAGGCCGGCCACCCGACGTCGACCGCGCGCGGCGCGCGACGGCGGACTCGTGCGCGGCCCGCGATGGCGGACCCGTGCGCGGCGGCGCCCTCGCCGGTGCTGGCGAAACGGTCCGGGCGAGGGAGCTGGGGGCGGTCCAGGCGCGAGGGCTTGAGGCGGTCCGGAGGGGGCTGAGGAAGTGGAGACGCGGCGCACCCCGTTGTGCGCCGCCTTCGACGGCGACGACACGCGCCGCACCCACGGCGGCCTGCTCGCCGACGTCGGGTCCCGGGCGCGGATCGCCCCGTTCGCTCGCTCCGCTCGCCGCTCCGGTCCGGACCGCGCGCCTGACCGCTGGTCGGCGCGGCCCGGTCGGATGGCACTCGCTGCGGTCGCACGCACCGGAAGTCTCCTCCGGCACATGGGACGACACTGGCCTCGACCACAGCCTGATGACGCTCGGCCGGGCTGGCGCGCCCGACCCCGTACGCCGCTGACGCCGGCCGACTCCCCATCGGCGGCGCCGTCTTCCCGCGGCGCTCGTAACACGTGGTGCCGACCCCGTACCCGTCGCGTCCTCGATCGGGACCGCGCGGGTCGTGGTCGCCGTCGCCCGGGGGCGGCGGCGTGAGCTCCGGCCGCGCTGGCGGCGCCGTGGACAGCGGGCCGGTGACGGGCGA
Source organism: Streptomyces sp. NPDC057702 (assembly GCF_042799315.1). Lineage (NCBI taxonomy): Bacteria > Bacillati > Actinomycetota > Actinomycetes > Kitasatosporales > Streptomycetaceae > Streptomyces > Streptomyces sp. NPDC057702. Next base: position 178,721 of record NZ_JBHVJC010000013.1, read on the forward strand.
GTGCTCAGCCGCGTACCCGCCGGCCCGGCTCGTCGCCGTGGGCCACCGGTCAGCCGGGGATGCCCACCGCGTCGCGCGCCTTGTCCATCTCGTCCACCAGGGCGGTCACGTCCGCCGCCTCGGTGCGGTAGCTCGTGATGCACAGCCGCAGGGCCGCGCGGCCCGAGAGCCGCACCGGGCTGATCCACGCCTGTCCGCGCTCGACCACCTTGTTCGCGACGGCCGAGTGCCAGGCCCAGCTCTCCGCCGGGCTCAGCGCGGCGTCCACCGCGGGGTCCACGACACACACCAGGGGCAGCGGCGTGTCGTTGATGCGGTGCCAGCCGCTTCCCGCCGAGCGCACGGCCAACAGGTTGCCGAGGGCGGTGTCGCGCTCCACCTGGGTGGCGTAGCCGTCCTCGCCGGTCACGGCCAGGCCGAGGAAGACCTTGAGGCCGATCAGCCGGCGCGACCACTGCACGCTGTTGGTGTAGGGGTCGCTGCCCAGGGTGTCCGCGGGCATGTACGAGGTGCTGACGCGGAAGCTCTCCCCGACGGCCTTCGGGTGCCTGCTGAGGAACATGCCGGCGCCCATCGGGGTGGACATCCACTTGTGGGCGTCGATCGTGACGCTGTCCGCGAGCTCGATTCCGGCCAGCACGGGCCGCAGTCGCTCCGAGAAGGCGACGGTGCCCGCCCAGGCGGCGTCCGCGTGCAGGTCCATGTTCCACTCGGCGGCGCAGGCGGCCAGCTCGGGCAGCGGGTCCAGCGCGCCACCACCGGTCGTACCCGACGTGCCGACCAGCAGGAACGGCAGCTTGCCGGCCTCGACGTCGGCCGCGTGCAGCCGGCGCAGCGCGTCGATGTCCATCCGGAAGCTGGAGTCGACCGGCACCAGGCGCACGGCGTCGCGGCCGAGGCCGGTCATGTGCGCGATCTTCAACCAGGCCAGGTGGCTCTCCGCCGACGCGTACATCACCGGCTGGCCGGGAACGGCCGCCAGACCACGGTCGGCGTACTCGGGGAAGTGTCGGGTGAGCGCGACGAGCACCGCGGTCAGGTTCGCCTCGGCGCCACCGGTGGTGAAGGAGCCGGCCACCGGCGAGGGCATGCCGAGCTTGGTGGCCAGGAAGCGCAGCACGTGCTGCTCGATCTCGACGGCCGCGGGCGCGTGGGTGTACGCGGCGAGCTGCGGGTTGAAGGCCGCGGTGAGCAGGTCGCCGGCGACGCCCCACCAGTGCGGCGTCGGGTTGAACAGCCCGAAGTAGCGGGGGTGTGTGGTGTGCACGATGCCCCGGGCCAGGCTCGTGGCGACGTCGGCCATCACCGACTCGGCGGAGTGCGTGGCCGAAAAGTCGTAACGGCTCACCCACTCGCGTATCTGGGCGCTGTCGAAGGAGACGGGGGCCACGGCCCCGTCCGCGACGCCGTCCGCGTGCTTTCGCACCAACGTGACGGCGTTATCGAGCAGCTCCGCCACCTGCTCCGGGCCGATGTCCAGCGGGCTCGGCTTCTGGAGCCAGGACTCCATTAGATCGGCAGAAATAAGATCACTCATCATCGCCTATCTTGTCTGCTGAGTTCGCGAATCGCGCAGAAAGTTGACCGGGAAATTGCTCCGGCACTGGAAATCTACAACCAGCATGAGCTTCTGCCAAGAGGTGGTTTCAAAAGGCGAGTCGCGTCCGACACCTCAGACATCTCTATGCCGCCGCAGATCCGTAGAGAATTTACGCAGTGCGGCACTTGAAAGAGTGAGAAGCGGGGTAGGTATCCTGTGACCCTCATCGGTCGAATGCGACAGAAGGGGTGGCGCATTCATTCACGCTCAAGTCCCCCGCATTTTCGACCCAGGCACCACCGTTGCTGACACGGCGAAAGGGAGCACAGTGGAGCAGGCCAAGATCACCGACATCGGACATGATCGGTCCGAGGCGAAGATAACCCTCACCGGGGTCCCGGCCAAGGCCAGCGTGACCGGGCAGATATTACGAGCCCTCGCCAGTTCCGGACTGATCGTCGGCACGATTTCTCAGAGTGCGCACCGAACGGCTGACGACCGGATCGATATCACCTTCACCGTCCCGAACAAGCTGGGCTGGCGGGCGATGACGCAGCTTACGGGCATGCGCACCACCTTCGGCTTCGAAGACGTCCTCTTCGACGACCACGTGGGAAGGGTCCGGCTGCGCGGCTTCGGCATACGGGCCGATCCCGGCGTGCTCGCCAAGTTCTGCGAGACGCTCGCGCGCCACCGGATCAGCATTGATCTGATCACCACCTCGGAACTCCAGATATCGGCGGTCTGCCACGATTCCCGACTGAACGAGGCGGTACGCGCGCTCAGTGCGGCATTTCAGCTCACGGATACCGCGGAGCCGAAGGTCTATGCCGATCTAGGACGATAGGAACCATCTGGGTGTACGTCTCATCTGCCCCGGATCGCGATAGCGGATTCCCTACGCACAAAGAATCCGCACCCGATCCGGGGCATCGCGCTGTTCGGGCGGCGCCAGGTGACACCGCTGATCACGACGGCGACGGCGCGTCGGGCCACCGGGCGGAATGTCGGCCGATATTCGCCCGCGGCCCCGCGCCCGGATGCCCGGGCGGTGCGCGCCGTACCGTGATCGACCGTGGCGGCCCACTGAGACATCGCTGCTCGGCGGGCCGCCCCGGTCATCGGAATTCCTCCTAGAAGAGGGAGTCAGCCTGGTTCTCGTGGTGGCGCAACCAGCGCTTGATGTCCAGACCCCACGTGTAGCCGCCGAGACTGCCGTCGGTGCGGTGAACACGGTGGCAGGGCACGAGGACACCGACCCGGTTGACCGCGCAGGCACGTCCAGCCGCGCGCGGCGCTCGGGGCAGCATCTCGCTGTAGGTCATCGTCACCCCCGCTGGCTGATCCCTCAGTCGTTGCCAGGCTCGCTGCATGAGAGAGGTACCGGGCTGACGTACCGCGACGGAGTCGATCGCTGTGAGGTCGCCGTCGAAGTACGCCCGCACCGCCGCTGCCGCGGCGGTCGACTCCTCCCGTGGAACCGTCGGCTCGTACGGAACACGCAAGGAGTCGAACAGGTCCTCAGCCGTGCTGGAAAACCCGCACACCGCCACCGCGCCGTCGTCATGACTGACGATGACCAACGGTCCGACGGGTGTGTCGAGTGTTTCGCTGCCTAGCCGTTCCATCGCTTGGCTACCACGCTGGCTCGCGCGGCGCCGGCGCGGCCAGGGCGGGGAAGTGTGGCACGACTTCCTCGGCCAGCTGGGCGACGGCCTCGTGGGCCGGCCGCGACCCGTTCTGGACGCCCAGTCCCGCGTGGTTGATGCCGGCGTCCTGCCAGCGTCCCAGCAGCTCCAACAGACCGTCGGTGCCGGTCCGCAGGAGGAACCCGCCGCGCAGCGCCGTCGGCGGATGCTTCCGGTCTTCCACCAGATCGATCCACGCGTTGGTCGCCACCGGCTTGAACTGCCCGTTGGGAATGAGCCGGCGCCATGCGGCGGCCTGCGCCCCCAGGGCTCGTGGACCGGCCGCGTTCGCCTGGGCGCCCGGGTAGGTCAACCAGCCGTCGGCGTGCTCCGCGATCCACTTCGGCTCCTGCTGCGAGGAGCCGGTGACCAGGAGCGGAATACGACCGCTGACCGGCTTGGGCAGTACGTCGACACCACCGGCGAGGCGACCGAGCGGCGAGGAGATGGTGGGCTGTTCGGACTCCAGGACGGTCCGGAACATGTCCACCGCTTGCCGGTATCGCTCTCCCCTCGTCCGGAAGTCGATTCCGTAGGCCGGGAACTCGGACGCCCGGTCGCCGGAAGCCACGCCCAGGACCAGGCGGCCACCGGACAACTGGTCGATCGAGGCGGACTGCTTGGCCAGGTCGATCGGGTGTCGCAGGGTGAAGACGGCGCTGCCGGAGGCCAGGGCGATACGCTCGGTGTGAGCGGCCAGCCAGGCCAGATACGTCCAGGGGTCGAAGACCTGCCCGACGTCACCGAAGCTCGGGTCGAACAGGGGCACATCTCGCACCCACAGCGCCGAGAACTCCGACCGGTCGGCCAGTTTGATCGACTCACCCTGTCCGGCCATCTTCGACATGTCACCGGCGTAAGGCCACAACGGCAAGAACAAGCCGACTGTCAGCTTGCCGGGGCCGAACATCTTGGAAAAGCCGGGATGCTCGTCCTTGGGGTCCATCCCAGGTATACCTACTTCCCGCGTAGAAAGGTCGGCTCTGCGCGACGCTATCAGAAAATTCACGGCGCTGAACTGCGCGATCAGGTATAGCGATTCTGAATAGAGATATGCCGGAAACGTATTTCACGTGGCCCCAGGCCGATTAGTTGAGGGGATTCCGCTTAGCGCGTCCTGCGCACGCGAGCTCCCCCGCCACTCTGTGACGTAACTAACCCATGACTCTACGCAGCCCCCTGACCTCGCGTGGAACCGAAGGAACTTCATCCTTCCACGGCTGGAGGCTGCCTCCGCCCACGTCACCCAACTGCTGATCATTCTCGGCCAGTTGCGCTGGCGGGCCCGGATGCGGGCAGGCGCGGCGGGCGGTGCGGCGGGGCCGGCCCGGAGCAGGCGTCGAGCGGCGGGGCGGCGCGTCCGCGCGAACCACCGGGGTCCGGACACGCGTGCGCTCGTGCCCCGATTTCGCTCGTCCATAAGGTGAACGCCGCGCCCGGACGCGCGAAGGCTCCGGCGCGGCTACCCCCGCATTTTGGCCATGTACGTGGCTGACAGGTCGCAGGTGCCCACGAGCGGGCGGAGGTGGTGTTGCCACTGGTCGTGTGGCCCGGGATGGTGTCAGTGAGGGATGAGACGGCCATGGCGGCCACGGCATTCGACGCGGGGTGGCGCTGTGGGGAGCGGCGGACACCCGGGTCGCGCCGGGGCTGGCGGAAAGGCTCACGGGCGTGGAGGGGCGAAGAGTGCGGGAAGTGAAGGCAGTTGGCGCGATGCGGGGGAAGCGATGTCCGGCTGCTATGTGCTGCCGGTCTGCTGCTCGATGGCCTCTTTCGCCACCGCTATGAACTGGCGCAGCGGCGGAGAGAGGCTGTCCGTGCGCCAGGCCAACGCGATCGTGGAGGTCGGGGCGTCGCTGATGTCGACGAACACCAGGTCAGGCCGATTGTAGAACCGGCACGCGCCCTCGGTGGTGATGCTGATGCCATGACCTGCCGCCGCGGCCTGCAGCTCGCTTTCGAATGAGGTGACTTCGGCGCCGACGACTTCCGGAGCACCCTCTCGCTGATCGTTGAACATCCAAAAATCTCGCCACGCCCCATTTCCTGGCGGTGCGATGAGTGATTCCTTGAGCAACTGGGCAACACTGACCTCGGCGCTGTCCGCGAGCGGGTGATCCACCGGCATCGCGGCGACCAGTCGCTCCTCGGTGAACACCAAGTGGTCCAAGCCCGCGGCTTCGTGCGGGAGACGGAGGAAGGCAACATCTGTCGCACGATCAGCAAGCCCCGCCGATGTGTCATTAAAGTCAAACTCCCGCACCTCGACCTTGACATCGGGGAAGCGCTTGCGGAACATCTGTAGCACGAGCGGAGTGAATTCAAGGGCCGCGGCAACCAGGAAGCCCACCTTGAGACGACCGCTCTTGCCTTCGGCCGCGAGCTGCGCCGCGCCGATAGCCTCGTCGAACGCCGCAACGGCAACACGAGCGTTGACCAGGAACTCCGCCCCAGCGGCACTCAGAGTGACGCCGTGTGGATGTCGGATCAGCAGTTGCAGCCCAAGTTCCCGTTCGAGCTGACGGATCTGCCGTGAGAGCGACGGTTGGGCGACTTTGAGACGACCGGACGCCCGAGTGAAGTTGCCTTCCTCGGCCACGCCTATGAAGTAGCGAAATTGCCGTAGATCAACTGTCATGAACGGTGAGTGTACGCTGCGCGTGCGCTTTGTGATCGCTTTCGGTGGCACCGACCGGGCTCGGCCGCGCTCGATTTGGCCAAACCTATTTCTACGCTTATCAATGAATTGTGGGCCGAAGGCGGCATCTGCCGTTCGACCCCGTCATCCCTACGGTGACCTGCGCATTCATCGTGCGCCGCGGCCTCGCCGCCGTCACCTCACGCGTCAATCCGAGTCGCCCAGGCCGCGATGGAGCCGCCTGCCAGATGGATCGCCCGGGAGCGATGTCGTATCGCTCCCAGGGCATCAAACGTATCCATGCGGCGATCTCGCCCTCATCGAAAGCAAGCGTTCGCCTCGCTGCCGGGTGTGATATCACTCATGTCCCGCGAGTAGCCCCCGGTTGCCCTTGACTACCTTCATGGTTAAGTGCGTCGTCACTTGAGCAACTCCGGGCAGCCGGCACAGAGTTTCGGCGTAGAAGCGCTCATACGCAGTGATGTCCGCCACCGCGATACGCAGCAGGTAGTCCGGGTCACCAAAGAGCCGGTGCGCTTCGAGTACCTGGGGCAGGGCCACCACCTTGGCCTCAAATTCGGTCATAAGATGCCAATCCCCTTGTTTCAGCGCCACCGTGGCGAAGGGCTGGAATCCCGAGTCCAGGAAACTGCCGTCGAGGTCCGCTCGGTAACCGCGTATGACCCCAATTCTTTCCAGGTTCCTGACGCGCCGGAGGCACGGCGTCGGAGTCAATCCCACCTTGGCAGCAAGATCGGCATTGGTTAACCGACCGTCCTGTTCAAGCTCATGGAGGATCATGCGATCAATTCTGTCCATGGTGGTTGATCATGCTACAACCCATGCGCAAAAAACAAGGACTTAGCGTCAGTTGCTAGCGACCTTGGGGTACAGTAATTCCAGCGCCCAACAAAGAAGGTCTCGTCGGCTGCCTTCTGACGGGCGTCTGTCTGTGATCGCCGCCATCGGTTACCAGTGAATCCCTTTGACTGCGGAGCTTCGCTGCCGCAAGAGTGGATAAGCGGAACTCTTTATTCTCGGTCAAATCCGGCATCGCCACGCCCACTCGGGCCCGCCCCTCTCCGCGGGTGTCCGAGGGCACGTGACGCCGACCCGGGACCCGCTTCAGCGCCCCCTTAGAGCAGCCCGGAGAAGTCCTTGGGCTGCCCAGGAAAGTACTGCCAGGTCGCCTCGCGACCCGCCTGCGTGTCGCGCCAAAGCTGCATACGGTTTGAATCACCTGTAGGGCTTGTTCCCATTACGCGGCGCCCTCAGCGCTAGGCTTGAACTCAATGCGAGTAAGAGGAGAATTGTCATGTCTTTTCCTGCGCGTGTGCACGACGTTCTCGGTGTTGGTTTCGGTCCCGCCAACCTTGCCTTGGCAATCGCATTAGAGGAGAAGTATCCAAGCCTTGACATACGGTTCCTTGAGGCTCGCCCCACGCCCGACTGGCAGCCCGGCATGCTCCTGAACGGCTCCGACATCCAGAACCACCCGAGCCGTGACCTGGTGACCCTGCGCAACCCCCGCAGCCGCTACAGCTTCATCAACTACCTGCACGAGCAGGGGCGGTTGCTCAAGCACTTCAACCTCCCGATCGAGTTCCCGCTGCGCAAGGAGTACGCCGGCTACATCCGCTGGGCGGCCAGCTTCTTCTCGCACCAGGTGGACTGCGGCCAGCACGCGGTCGGCATCAACGCGGTGGAGAACGCCGGCGAGCGCGTCTGGGAGGTGGAGACCAACTCCGGCCGTCGCTACCTGGCCCGTTCCGTGGTCATGGCCCCCGGCCGCACCCCGTACGTGCCCACCCCGTACGACGCCGCCGCCGCGGAGAGCTCGCGCGTCTTCCACCTGACGCAGTACCTGCCGCGAATCAAGGAACTCGCCGCCGACCAGCCCCCGAAGGCCGTCGCGGTCATCGGTGGCAGCCAGAGCGCCGTCGAGCTCGCGCTCGACCTGCACCGACAGTTCCCCGGCACCCGGGTGATGACGTACCCGCGCTCCTACTCGCTGCGGCTGAAGGACACCAGCCCCTTCAGCGAGGAGGGCTACTTCCCCGAGTTCACCGAGTACTACTTCAACGCCTCGCGGGAGAGCCGGCGCGCGCTGGACGCGTACATGCAGCCCACGAACTACTCCTCGGCCGACGGCGACGTCCTCAAGGAGCTGTACCTGGCCATCTACGAGCAGCAGCTCGACGGTGACCAGCGGCTGTTCGTGCGCGGCAACCTCCAGGCCACCTCGGTGGTGCCGAACGACAAGGGCGTGGTCCTGGACTTCGAGGAGCTGCACACCGGCGAGCAGGTGCGCGACGAGGTCGACTTCGTGGTGCTGGCCACCGGCTTCCGCAACATGGGCCCCGGCCCGCACGAGGAGCTGTGCCCGCCGCTGCTGGCCCCCGTCGCGCAGCACCTCAAGAAGGAGGTGGACGGCCGGCTCGAGGTCAGCCGCGACTACGCGCTGGTCTCCAACGACGAGGCCGAGTCGCTCCCGCCGCTGTTCCTCAACGGCCTGTGCGAGTCGAGCCACGGCATCGGTGACGCCGGCTCGTTCAGCCTGCTGTCGCTGCGGACCGGGACCCTCGCGGAGGGCGTCGCCACCCGCCTGGGCGAGAAGCTGGACGACCCCTCGGACTCTGTCCCGATCGCCCTCTGATCCACCGGACCGCGACCTTCGACGGGAGAAACCCCATCATGCACATCCACGACGTTGTGGTGGCCGGATTCGGCCCCTCCGGCATCTCGCTGGCCGCCGCTATCGAGGACCACGACGACGCACAGGGGACCGGTCCCCTGGACGCGGTCTATCTGGAGCGGAGCGCCACCTCGGCCTGGCAGCCCAACCAGGTCCTGCCGGGCACCGACATCCAGCACCACTTCCTGCGTGACCTCGCCACCCCGCGCGACCCCCGCTCCCGCTTCTCCTTCACCAACTTCCTGATGCAGAGCGGGCGTTTCTACCCGTTCACGCTGCTGGGCGGGTACGTGAGCCGGCTGGAGTGGTCGGAGTACGTGCAGTGGGCGGCGACCCAGGTGCGCAGGCAGGCCGAGTACCACCGGGAGGTGCTGCGCGTGGAGCCCGTCGCCGACGGCGACGGCGCGATCCACGTCGCTCGCGTGGTCAGCCGCGACCCTCGGGACGGCTCCACGCACGAGCACCTGACCCGCAACGTGGTGCTGGCCACCGGCCACGTCGCGTACGTGCCGGAGTCCTTCCAGAAGCACGTCGGTGAGCGGGTCTTCCACGCCAGCGAGTTCCTGCCCCGCATGACCGCGCTGCGCGAGAACCTGGGCCGGGCCCCGCGCTTCGCGATCATCGGTGCCGGTCAGACAGCGGGCGAGATCATCCTGTACCTGGCCAACGCGCACCCCGAGGCGCAGATCCACTCGCTGGTGCGGCACGGCGGCTTCAAGATGTACGAGCTCGGGCACTTCAGCAACGAGGCGTACTTCCCCGCCGAGACGGACTACTTCTACGGCCTGGAGGGCGACGCCCGGGAGCGGGCGCTCGCGCACGCCCGTGCCACCAACTACTCGGCCGTGGACCCGGACGTCTCCACCGCCCTGTACCAGGCGGCCTACCAGGACAAGTTGTCCGGTACCAACCGGCTGCACATGCACCGGCGGGTCGAGGTGGCCGATCTCGCGGTGACCGAGAGCGGGGTGCGGCTGACGACCTCCGAGGTGTACACGGAGGAGGCCGGCTCCATCGAGGCCGACGCGGTGATCCTGTGCACCGGTTACACCGAGCCGCGGTTCCCGACGGCTCTGGAGGCGTTCGCACCCCACCTCGCGTACGACGCCGACGGGCTTCTCAACGTCACCCGGGGCTTCCGCGCCGAGAACAGTGACCGGTGCACGGTCGGCGTCTATCTGGACGGACTGACCGAGTGGCGGCACGGGATCGCCAGCGCGACCTCCTTCAGTCAGATGGCGGCCAAGGCCGACAAGGTCCACCAGGACCTGCGCGCCACCCTCGCGCGCCAGCAGCAGGCCGGCACCGCCGCCCTCGTCGTCTAGCAACGTCGGAACAGCACCGCTCAGGAGAGGAAAGAATCGTGCACTTCTTCACCACACGCCCGGAAGACATGACCTTCGAGGAGACGTTCAACGTCAGCGGCCGGCGCATCTTCCCCTGGGAGGAGGCCGTCCCGAACACGCCGTTCTGGGGTGGTGCCTGGGTGGACGTGGCCCCCGGCGAGACCTCCACGCCGCACAACCACGACGAGTACGAGATGTTCTTCATCACCGAGGGCAGCGGCTCGCTGCGCCTGGGCGAGGAGGAGCGCCGGGTCAACCCCGGTGACACGATCCTGATGACGCCGTTCAAGGACCACGCGCTGACCAACGACGGTGACACCCGGCTGCGGTTCGTCACCATCTGGTGGGGCGGCGCGGAGGCGGTGGCCGCCGAACGTGCCAAGTGGGCGGCCGAGTTCGGGGTCAAGGACGACGCCGCCGGGCCGACTCCGTGACCGCAACCCGCACCGCGGACGCCGTCGTCGTCGGCGGCGGCGTGATGGGGGCGGCCATCGCCTACCACCTGGGCCTGGCCGGGCTGGGTCGCGTCGTCGTGTGCGAGCAGAGCCGGGTCGCCTCCCAGGGCGCCACGGCTCGCTCGGGCGGGCTGCTGCGCCTGCACCACACGACGGCCTGCGACACCCGGCTGACCGCGCTCAGCCTCCCGGTCTTCGAGCAGTGGGCCGAGGTCATCGGGGGCGACTGCGGGTACCGGCGTACCGGCTTCGCCATGCTGGTGGGCGAGGAGCACGTCGAGGCCCTGCGGGTGAACACCGCCGTCGCCGCCGAGGCGATGTCGTACGAACGGGTCGAGGTCATCGACCCGGCCCAGGCCCGGTCGCTGTTTCCGGGCCTGGACCTGGAGGGCGTGGCCGCCGTGGCGTACGAGCCCTCCGGCGGCTACGCCGACCCCGCCGCCACCGCCACGTCGCTGGTCACGGCGGCCCGGCGGCTGGGGGTCGAGGACGCGGAGGGCACGCAGGTCATCCGCGTACTGGAGCGCGACGGTGTCGCCACCGGTGTGGAGACCTCGGCGGGCCGCATCGAGGCGCCACTGGTCGTGCTGACCAGTGGCGCCTGGGGGACCGGGCCGGCCGCCCACCTCGGCGTCGAGGTGCCGGTGGTGCCCCGTCGCATCGGGCTGGCCCAGGTCTCCCTCCCCGGTGCCGGCCGCCGGGGGTCCGACAACCAGCTTCCGACCTGCATCGACGACACCATAGGCAGTTATTTCCGCCCTGGCGGGACGGACCGTTTCTTCTTCGGGGTGCAGAGCCACCCGGACGTGGACCTGGAGCAGGGCGCCGCCCCGCTGACAACCGACGAGGTGAGCGCGGCGGTCTCCGCCGTCTCCCGTCGGGTACCCGCCGTGACCACAGCGCCGCTGGTCGGAACCCGCTCCGGCTACGACGGCTACACCCCGGACAAGCGACCCGTGATCGGCCCGGCCGGACCCGACGGGCTGTATCTGGCCCTCGGTTTCAGCGGCGGCGGATTCAAGCTGGCGCCCGCCGTGGCCGAACTGGCCGCGCGAGAGATCAGCCGGGGTGCGGCCGTCGACGGCAAGGCCGGAGAGCCGCTGCTGGAGCCCTACCGACCGCAGCGTTTCGCGAACGGCAACCTGATCACGCCGGAGGCCCCCTATGTCCACATATAAGTCCACGTTAGAAATGCTGCGCGAGGACCTCGCCACCGTCCGTGCCAAGGACCCGGCGGCGCGCAGCAACCGTGAGGTCCTGCTCTACCCGCACATCCACGCGCTGTGGACCTATCGCCTGTCCAACCGGCTGTGGAAGCGCGGCAACCGCACCGTGGCCCGCGCGCTGTCGCTGCTGGCGCGGGCGGTCAGCGGGATCGAGATCCACCCGGGCGCCACGATCGGGCGGCGTTTCTTCATCGACCACGGCACCGGTGTGGTCATCGGGGAGACGGTGCGCATCGGTGACGATGTGATGCTCTACCACCAGGTCACCCTCGGTTCGGTGGGCTGGTGGAAGGACCTGAAGCGGCCCGCCCGGGCCCGCCGGCACCCGGTGCTGGAGGACGGTGTGATCGTCTGCACCGGCGCCAGCGTGCTCGGTCCGGTCTCCATCGGAGTCAAGGCCAGGGTCGGGGCGCATGCCGTGATCCTGGACGACCTGCCGCCGGACGCCCGGATCGGCGCCGGTGTCACGTACCCCCACGCGTCGAACGACGTCGTCTCCTCCCCCCTGCGTATTGCGGAAGGAAGCAGCGTTTCGTGAACACCTACATCGTCACCAGCGCGCCGCCCAACCCCAACGGGGACCTGCACCTGGGCCACCTCTCCGGCCCGTTCCTCGGCGCCGACGTGCTCAGCCGCCACCTGCGGCAGCGCGGCAACGAGGTCCGCTACGTCGGTTACTCCGACGAGCACTCCTCCTACGTGCCGCGCCGGGCGGCCGAGATCGGCTCCACGCCGTACGAGACCGCGTTGCTCTTCGGCAACCGGATGGAGGAGACGCTCTCGCTGGGCTCGATGCATCACGACTGGTTCACCCGGCCGCTGATGACGCCCAAGCACACCGAGATCGTCCAGGAGTTCTTCACCAAGCTGTGGGAGGAGGGCAAGCTCAAGGTCGTCGAGCTGCCGGTCTTCCACTGCGGCACGTGCGAGCGCTACCTGTACGAGTCCGAGGTACGCGGCGAGTGCCAGTTCTGCTCCGCGCCCTCGGACGGCATCTACTGCGAGGCCTGCGGCCTGGCGCAGGAGTCCGGTGGCCTGGGCGCGGCCAAGTGCACCGCCTGCTGGGAGACGCCGGAGCTGACCACGCTCCAGCGCATCACCTTCCCGCTGGAGGAGTACCGCGAGCAGCTGTTGGCTTATTACGACCGTAACGGCGGCAAGTGGCGGCCCCGACTCCGGGCCTATCTGGAGACGTTGTTCGAGAACGATCTGCCGGTGACCCCGATCAGCCGGCAGGCCGACTACGGCATTCCGGTGCCGCTGGACGGCTGGAACGGGCACATTCTGGACACTTGGTTCAGTGGCATCTGCGGATACCTGGCCGGAACCGCCTGCCTGACCGAGGCCCAGGGGCAGCCGGGGCTGTGGCAGGAGCAGTGGTCCGACCCCGACACCAAGATCGTCAACTTCCTCGGTTTCGACTGCTCCTTCTCGCACGCGGTGCTGTGGCCCGCGCTGCTGCTGGCGCACGGCGACTTCACGCTGCCGGACCAGGTGATCACCAACGAGTTCTACCGGCTTGAGGGTGACAAGTTCTCCACCAGCCGCGGTCACGCGATCTGGGGCGGCGAGTTCCTGCACCAGGTCAACGCGGACGCGCTGCGCTTCCACCTGTGCCTGACCGGGCCGGAGCGGGAGCAGGGCAACTTCGCGATGAAGGAGCTCGTCAACTCGGTGGAGACGATCCTGGTCGACGGGTTGCAGCGGTGGGCGCAGTCGGTGCTCTCGCTGCTGGCCGAGGACTTCGGTTCGACGGTGCCCGAGCACGACGGCCTCACCGAGCCGTTGACCATCTCGCTGCTGGAGCTGCCCAAGGCCATCTCGACCGCGCTGTCGGCGACGTCGTTCTCGCCGCAGCGCGCGACCGGTGAGCTGGCGGCCACGATCGACCGGGCCGTCAAGGACCTGCCGAAGCTGGCCGCGGCGCGGGCCGCGGCCGGTGACTCGGATGCCGCGGGCTCGGCGTACGCCTCGCGTCTGGTGACGCACGTGGAGACGTTGGCCCTGGTCTCGGTGCTGGCCGCCCCGATCATGCCCGGGTGGGCCAACCTGATCGCCAAGCACCTGGGCATCCCGGTCAACGTCCAGACGCGGATGCCAGGTTGGCCGGAACTCGCCGATCTGCTGTTGGTGCCGGCCGGCCGGCAGGTCACGACCCCGCTGCCGGACTTCTTCCACAAGCTCGGGTGAGCTGGGCCGGCATGAGTGTCGTACGCACCGCGTTCGGTACCGCGACCGCTGTTCTGGGAGCGGGAACACTGCTGGTACCCGCGGCACTGGCACCCGTGTCGGAGAGCGGAGCGGTCTCGCTCGTCCTCGCCGGGGCACTGCTCGTCTGGGTCCTGTTGATCGGGGCCGCCGGCGGGACGCGCGAGGCGGGGGCGGCGGAGTTCGTCCGGGAACGGCTCGGACCACGCACGGCGTACGTCGTGCACGGGCTGTACTTCGGCGGCTTCGCCATCGGACAGGCCGTCGTGGTCGGCGCGGCGGGAGAGTTCGCCGGCGCCGGCACGACGGCGTACGTCATCGGGGTGGTGGTGCTGCTGTTGGCCGCGGCGCTGGCCGGGGCCGGTGTCTCGCCGTCGCCCTCGGTGCGGCAGGTGCGGACGCTGGTGGTCCTCGCGCTGACCGCGGTGTGGTGGCTCGCGCCCAGGTCCCTCGACCTGGACACGGGTGACGCGTTCCCGGGCGGATCGGTGCTGCTCCTGGTCCCCCTGCTCTTCGCCTGGGTGGGGTTGGAGTCGACGGTCCCTCCCCTCCGCTCCTCCTCCCGGGCCGGCACCTTCGGTGTCGTCCTGGGGTTGGCGGCCACCGCGGTGCTCTACGCCGTGCTGCTGGACCCCCGGGACGCCTCGGCGCCCGGAGGTCAGGCCGGCGAGAGCGCGCTGGGATGGTTCGCCGCGCTCCTGCTGACCACGTTCTGTCTGACCAACCTGCTCTCGGTCGGGGCCCGTTGGACCCGGCTGCGCCCCGCACCCACCGGGGCGCCGACCGGCCGGGGCCTGGAGCGGCAGGGCATCGCCGTGGCGACCGGCATCGCGTTGGCCGCCCTGAGTCTGGCCGCCGCGTTCGACTGGAGCGTCGCCCTGCTCCTGCTCGGGCCGGGCACGGCCACGGCACTGATCTACGCCCTGCTGGCGCTCTCCGCCATCCGGCAACGGCAGACCCAGCCCGTGTCCTAGGGGTTGCCGCCACCGACCACTTCCCAGGGGGCGGCGCGTGGGCGACGCGCCGCCCCGCCCCGACGCACCACCGGTGCGGCCCCGGTCGCCGACCGGGGCCGCCACCGAGAAAGATCCTTCGTCGACAAGCCCCAAGGGCCGCCTCCGCGACCGCGACCCACCGCCCTGCGCAGCAGCCCGACACACCACACGGCTTCTCGATCCTTCCCCTTGTTTCCCCTCGGAGGATGCTGTGACCATCACGCCCCCTGACCTGAGCGTTTTCGAGACCCTGGAGTCGGAGGTGCGCAGCTACTGCCGTAGCTGGCCCACCGTCTTCGACCGCGCGCAGGGCAGCCACATGTACGACGAGGACGGCCACACCTACCTCGACTTCTTCGCCGGGGCCGGGTCACTCAACTACGGCCACAACAACCCGGTCCTCAAGCGCGCGCTGATCGACTACATCGAGCGCGACGGGATCACGCACGGGTTAGACATGTCCACCACGGCCAAGCGCAGCTTCCTGGAGAAGTTCCAGAGCATCATCCTGCGCCCGCGTGACCTGCCGTACAAGGTCATGTTCCCGGGCCCGACGGGCACCAACGCCGTCGAGGCCGCGCTCAAGCTGGCCCGCAAGGTCAAGGGCCGGGAGACGATCGTCTCCTTCACCAACGCCTTCCACGGCATGACCCTCGGCTCGCTGGCGGTGACCGGCAACTCGTTCAAACGCGCGGGGGCCGGCGTTCCGCTGGTCTACGGCGCGCCCATGCCGTTCGACAACTACCTCCAGGGCCGTACCCCGGACTTCCTGTGGTTCGAGCGGCTGCTGGAGGACCAGGGCTCCGGGTTCAACCACCCGGCGGCCGTGATCGTGGAGACGGTGCAGGGCGAGGGCGGCATCAACGTCGCCCGCGCGCAGTGGCTGCGCGAACTGGCCGACCTGTGCAAGCGGCGGGACATGCTGCTGATCGTCGACGACATCCAGATGGGCTGCGGACGCACCGGCGCCTTCTTCTCCTTCGAAGAGGCCGGCATCGTCCCCGACATCGTCACCGTCTCCAAGTCCATCAGCGGCTACGGACTCCCCCTGGCCCTGACCCTCTTCAAGCCCGAACTCGACGTCTGGGAACCCGGCGAGCACAACGGCACCTTCCGCGGCAACAACCCCGCCTTCGTCACCGCCGCCGCCACCCTGGACACCTACTGGGCCGACGGCCAGATGGAGAAGCAGACCCTCGCCCGCGGCGAGGTCGTGGAGACGAGTCTGCGGGCCATCGCCGACGAGCACCGACGCGCGATCGTCAGCGTCCGGGGCCGTGGCCTGGTGTGGGGTGTGGAGTTCGCCGACAAGGAGCGGGCCACCAAGGTGTGCGCCCGTGCCTTCGAACTCGGCCTGATCGTGGAGACCTCGGGTCCGCAGAGCGAGGTCGTCAAGCTGCTGCCGGCGCTGACCATCTCCACGGAGCAACTGGACGAGGGGCTGCGCGTGCTGGCCCGTGCCATCCGCGAGACCGCCTGAGCCCGCCACGGGCCCCGCGGCCCTGAGCCGCCGGCGCCCGTGGCCCGCCGCGTGAGCATCGAGGTTCCGGTTGACGGGTGATCCTCCCGGGTCACCCCGGCGACCGGGACCCCGGTGTCCGGCCCGCGACCGCTCGGGCGCGAGCGGGCCCGCGCCCAGGTGACGGCCACCCCGGCCCCGCCCCATCCACGGGCGGGGCTCTCGTGCTGCCGAAGCGGCGCCGACGCGGGCCGGTCGTGGCCGGTACACGCCGTGGTGCGCGCACGGAAGACCCCGGGTCCGCGCCCGTCGGCTCGGACCGGGGCCCGTGTTCCGGTCGCGCGCGCTCGTGGTGAGCGCGCGCTCAGCCCGTGTGCTCCGCGTGCGCGTGGCGGGTGACCGCGCGCAGCAGGGCCAGCGTCTCCAGCTCGCGGTTGCTCGCCTCGCCGGTGGTGGTGCCGTACCGTCGGTTGGCGGACAGCTTCACGATGGTGACCCGGTGCGCGGGGGCGACGTAGACGAACTGGTTGTACACGCCGATCGCGGTGAACTCCCCCTCGTCCCCGTCGGGCAGCCACCACTGGTAGCCGTAGCCGACGTCGACGTGGTGCCCGCCGATGATCGGCCCGCCCGTCTTGAGGTGGTCGGCGGCGACCGTGACCGAGTCGCGCACCCACTGCCGGGGCACGATCTGCCGCCCCTGCCACACACCGTCGTTGCGGTAGAGCTCACCGAACTTGGCGTAGTCCCGCGCGGTCAGGTTGAGCCCGGCGTAGGCGAGCTCGGTGCCCTCGGGGTCCACCAGCCAGTAGCCGGGCGCTTCCATGCCCAGCGGCTCGCACAGCTTCTCCTGCGTGTACGCGGTGAGCGAACGACCGGTGGCCCGCGCCAGCAGCGCGCCCAACACCTGGGTCTCGGCCGAGTTGTACCGGCACACCGTGCCCGGCGCGCTCTCGGGCTCCAGGCCGGCCGCGAACTCCGCCAGCGTGGCGCGGGTGAGCCGGTTGAAGTCCGAGGCCGGGTCGTTGTAGTCCTCGTTCCACCGCGCCCCGGAGGACATCTGGAGCACGTCCCTGATCGAGATCCCGTCGTACGCGGAGCCGGCCGGCACCGGTACGTACGAGCTGACCGGGTCGTCCACCGCGCCGATGTGCCCCTCGGCGATGGCGATGCCGACGAGCGCGGAGACGTAGCTCTTGGCGACCGACATGGACAGCCACTGCGCGTCGGCGCCGCCGGTGAGGGCGTACCGCTCGTGCCGGATCGCGCCGTCCACGACCACGAGCAGCGCCGCCGTGTCGGTGTCGGTCAGGAACTCCTCCAGCGAGCGCTCGACGCCGTCGTACGCGAACGTCTCCGGCAGCGTGAGCGCCTCGCCACGCGGCCAGCTGTACGGCCGCGTCGAGGGGGTCAACTCGCTGGTGGGCAGCAGGCGTTGGAGCCGGCTGAAACGCTCGTGCTGGGGCGCCCCGGTGAACAGGTCGAGATCGCCCAGGGTGGTGCGCCCGGGGTCAGTCATCGGCGTCCTCGCGCCGTGCGGGTGTCCCGGTCACCGTCCAGAAGGCACCCCGGTTGAAGACCAGGGGTCCGACGTCGGGCTGGTGGATGTGCGAGCCGGCCATGCCGCCGACCACCAGGCTGTGGTCGGCCACCGGGATGCGCTGCTCCAGTCGGCACTCCAGGGCGGCCACGGTGCCGGCGAGCATCGGGTCGCCCGTGAGGGGCGACGGCTGCCACGCCACCTGCTCGAAGGGGTCCCGCTCCGGCTTGGAGCGCGCGAAGAGCAGGGCCACCTCCTCCTGGTCGGCGGCCAGGAAGTTGAGCACGAAGGTCGACGCGTTCCGCAGGATCGCGTACGTGTTGGACTCGTGGCGGACCGCGGCCACGGCCGTGGGCGGGTTCAGCGAGAGCGACATGACGGCGCTGACCGTCATGCCGTGCGGCCCCGTCGGGCCCGTGGTCGTCAGGATGCTGACACCGGTGGGCAGGTGCCGCATCACGGCACGGAACTCCTCGGGGTCCGCGTCGCCCCCGGGGACCTCGGTCCGCGTGCCCGGTTGGGTCACCATGCCGGCTGGTGGGGCTCGGGGCCGGCGAGGGCGGGGAAGTGCGGTACGACCTCCTCGGCGAGCTGGGCCACGGCCTCGGCGGCGGGGCGCCGGCCGTGCTGGACGCCGAGGGCGGCGTGGTTGACGCCCGCGTCCTGCCAGCGCTGGAGCAGCTCCAGCAGCCCGTCGGTGCCCGTCCGCAGGACGAACCCGCCACGCAGCGGCGTCGGCTTGTACTTGCGGTCCTCGACCAGGTCGATCCACTCGTTGGTGGCAACCGGCTTGAACTGGCCGCCGGGGATCAGCTCACGCCACGCGGCGGCCTTGGAGCCCAGCGCGCGCGGGCCGGCCGGGGTCGTGGTGGGGCCCGGGTAGACCAGCCAGCCGTCGGCGTTCTCCGCGATCCACTGCGGCTTCTGCTGCGAGGAGCCCGTGACCAGCAGCGGGACACGCCCGCTCGTCGGCTTCGGCAACACGTCGACGCCGCCGCCCAGGCGCCCCAGGCTGGAGCTGATGGAGGGGGTGGTGTTCTCGGTCAGCTCACGGAACCAGGTAATGGCGTCGCGGTAGCGCTCACCCCGCGTCACGTGGTCGATGCCGTACGCCGGGAACTCGGAGGCACGGTCACCGGAGGCGGCACCCAACACCACGCGCCCGCCGCTGAGTTGGTCGAGCGAGGCGGCCTGCTTGGCAAGGTCGATCGGGTGGCGCAGGGTGAAGATGGCGCTGCCGGCGGCCAGCGAGATCCGCTTGGTGTGCGCGGCGAGCCAGGCGAGGTAGGTCCACGGGTCGAAGACCTGGCCGGCGTCACCGAATCCGGGGTCGAAGAGCGGCACGTCGCGCACCCACACGGCCGAGAACTCCGACTGGTCGGCCCGCTTGATGGCCTCCCCCTGGCCCTTCATGGCCTTCATGTCACCGGCGTACTGCCACAGCGGAAGGAAGAGGCCGACCGTCAGCTTCCCCTCGCCGAACATCCGCGCGAACCCTGGGTGCGCACCAGGTACGAACGCGTCACTCATGACATCAGCCTTCCCTAGATGGATCGATCGCTCCAGCCTCACGATAGCAGAGTAGATCGATCGATCCATCCGGTAGCCTGGGCGGCATGAACGCCACGGAACGGACAACGGCTCAGCAGGAAGAGCGCAGTGACACCCGAACCCGGCTCGTGGTGGCGACGGCGACGCTGCTGCAACGCCAGGGGTACGAGGGCACCAGCGTCAAGCAGATCCTGCGGGAGGCGGAGGCCACGTACGGCTCCCTCTACCACTTCTTCCCCGACGGCAAGGAGGAGCTGGCGGCCGAGGCGCTGCGCTTCGGCGCCGCCGACTTCACCGACCTGCTGCGGCGCGGGCTCTCCAGCGCCGACGAGCCGGCCCTGGCCGTCGCCAACTGCGCGCACCTGCTGGCCGACACGCTCCGTGAGTCCAACTGGACCGACGGCTGCCCCGTCGCGGCCACCGCGCTGGAGATCATCGGCCGGTCGCCGGTCATCCAGCGCACCTCCGACGAGGCGCTGCGCCAGTGGCGCGACCTGATCGCGGCCAAGCTCCGGGAGGGTGCGGTTCCCGAGGCCAAGGCCACGGCGCTGGCCTGCACCATTCTCTCCACCCTGGAGGGCGCCGAGCTGCTCAGTCGCGTCTCCAGCGACGACGAACCGCTCCACCTCGCGGCGGAGCACCTGGCGCTGCTCGTCAGAGCCAGCCTCTGACGTCTCCCGCCTGGCGGGGATTCGCCGCCGACGCGCCCGGCCGCCGACGCCGGGCCACCGCGACCGCCGCGTCGCGTGCCCGTGAGCCGACACCGAGGACGTCGAGGACACCGAGGCTCCGTCGAGGTGACGGGGCGACAGCGTGGCGCCTCTCGCTCCTCCCGCCGCTGTGCGCGGCGTCCCCTTCATACGGCGCCCACCTCTCCTCGCGGCGACGGCCGTGACCGCGCGGACGCGACCGCGCCCCGACAGCACGTAGGGCGAAACCGGAAGCCGGCTCCGCCCACGCGCCTACGCGTCGTCCGCCGATCGCCGTTGTTTCCAGCGGTCCGCGAGCTGTGCCAGCGTCCACGCGACCTGCGTCACCAGGACACACGCCTGCAAGACGGCCAGCGTTGTCACCATCCGATCCCTCCTCCGGCCGGGATTGAGGCCGACCCCTCGGTGGCGGGGCAGGCCATCCCCCGGTCCCCGGCTGGGCGGCGGAGATCACTTGGTGACATGGGCATGCTAGCCACGCCACGAGGTGGCCCGACAGCCCCGTGGGGTGTGAGCTGGGTCCCCTCGCGGATGGGGTGGCGACGCGGTGCCGGGTGACCCGGGCGTCGGGCGAGATGACGGGACGTCAGCCGGGGTGAGGCGCCGTCGGGCAGGGCGGTGCGCGGTGGGTCACGATGGGGGCATGAGCTACTTCGCCGCCACGCCCGAACCCGACCACCCGGCTGACCCGTGCGCCTCGGCTGGCCCAACGGCCGCTGGCACGACGGCGGGTGGTGGGGCCGCCGATGGTGGGGTGGCTGGTGACGGGGTGGCCGACACGGGAGCGGCCGGCGGTGGCGGGAGTGCGGGCGGGGACGGGGGCGAGGCCGCCGGGGACGAGGCCGGTGTGGCGGGCGGGCTCGACGGTGGCGCGCTGAGCGGCGGCTCCGGCGACGGGGCGGGACCCGGGGCCGCCTTCGGGCCGGCGCACTTTTCACTCGTACTGCTTCGCCGGATGGCCGACCACCAGGGGGAACGGGTGGCGGAGGCCCTGCGGGAGCTGGGGGCGAGCCGGGCCGAGTTCCGGGAGGCGAACCGGCGCTGGCAGGCCATGGTGCGCTCGCCGCGACAGCGGGGCGCCGTCCGGCGCTACCGCTCGGTCCTCGGGCCGCCCGAGGCCACGGGGCGGCGCCGGATCGGCGACCTGACCTGCGAGGCGCTGACCTGGCGGGTGCCGTTGTGGCCCACCCTGCGGTTCGAGGTGCTGGTCGGGCCGGGCGGGGCGGTCTGGAACGAGTGGCTCGTCCGTGCCCCGGGGGTGCCCGGCCCCGCGCTGCGTACGGTCGACGACCTCGTGCCGTGGTCGTGCACCGTGGACGAGGTGGCCCGCGCCTTCGCTCCGGCGCGACCGATGGAGGGCACGGCGCCGACCCGCTGGCGGCTGGCGTTCTCGGCACCCCTCGGGAGCCCCGGCTTTACGGGGCTCGCGGAGCACCCGAAGGCGGACGACGCGGGCGGGACGGCCGGGGCGGACGGCGGGGTGGCACGGGGTGACTACGTCGCGGAGTTCACCTGGGGGCTGCTCCAGCGGGTGATGGCGGCCGGGCCCGAGGCGCGGTGACGGTCCGCGAACGCGCCCGAGCCGCGCCGGCCCGCTGGCTGTCCTGACCCGGTCGCGGTGCGGGCCCGGTCGCGGTGCGGGCCCGGTGGCTGCCCTGACCTGGCGGGCGCCCTCGTCCGGTGGCTGTCCTGACCCGACGGCGGCGTGCGCCGGGTGGCTGTCCTGACCCGACGGTGGTGCCAGCCGGCGGATGCTCTGGCTCGGCGGGCGTGCTCGTCCGGCGGCTGTCCCGACACGGTGGGCGGGCAGGTGCGTACGGGGCGGGGGCGGGGCGCGGGCCGGGCGGAGTCCTCGTGCGGGCCGTACGACATACGGGCCCCGAGGTGCGTGCGCTCCGAGACGCGCGGTGGGCGCGGCGCGCGAGGGGGTCGCGCACGCCGCCTGCGGCGGTGAACGTGGGCCGGTGGGCGGTCGCCCGGGGCGGTGAGTCGCGCGGTCCGGGAGGGGCGTGGGTCAGGTGGTGGGGATGTTCCAGCCGGTGATCGTGGGGCGGCCGTGCTCGGTGCCGATGCTGCTCACGGTCGCCGTCTCCAGGCGGAAGAGGGCACCCGAGGCCACCGGGAGGCCCAGTCGACGGGCCGCGAACACCCGGAGAACGTGCGCGTGCGCGACCAGCAGGACATCGCCGGTGGGCCCGGCGGCGGAGTCCGCGTCCAGCAGCGGGGCGAGCCGGGCGAGCACTCGGTCGACACGGGCGCCGATCTCGCGCGGGGACTCGCCCGGGTGCTCCGGGGAATTCCCCGGAGCACCGTCGGTCCACAGCGACCAGCCCGGTCGGGCCCGGAGAATGTCGGGCGTGGTGCGGCCCTCGTACTCCCCGTAGCCCCATTCGCGCAGGTCGGGCTCGGTCTCGGCGCGGTCAAGCAGACCGGCGAGGCGAGCCGTGTCCCTGGCCCGTGAGCGCGGGCTGACCAGGACCCTCGCGAGGGTCCTGGCCGCCAGCAGCGGACGGAGGGCGCGCGCTTGCTCCGCGCCCCGCTCGGTGAGCGGCAGCTCAGTCCAGCTGGTGTGCTGACCCGAACGGCTCCAGTCCGTCTCGCCGTGCCGAACCAGCAGCAGTTCAGCCACCGGCACCCTGCTGCTTGGCCGCCGCTTCGGCGACCGAGGCCCGCACCTCGTCCATGTTCAGCGCGCGGGCCTGACCGATCACGTCCTCCAGCGCGGCCGACGGCAGCGCTCCCGGCTGGGCGAAGACCGCGATGTTGTCACGCACGATCATCAGCGTCGGGATGGACTGGATCTCGAA
This sequence comes from Streptomyces sp. NPDC057702, assembly GCF_042799315.1. Lineage (NCBI taxonomy): Bacteria > Bacillati > Actinomycetota > Actinomycetes > Kitasatosporales > Streptomycetaceae > Streptomyces > Streptomyces sp. NPDC057702. The sequence continues at coordinate 201,579 of NZ_JBHVJC010000013.1, forward strand.
CGCCGCCGCGAGCTCAGGCTGCGCCTCGGTGTTGACCTTGGCGAAGACCAGGTCCTCGTGACGCTCGGACGCGCTCTCGAAGACTGGGGTGAACGTGCGGCACGGGCCGCACCAGGAAGCCCAGAAGTCGATCAGGACAAATTCACTCCCAGAAACGATCTCGTCAAAGTTGTCCTTGGTGAGTTCCACCGTGCTCATGTGCGGCTCCCTGCTTTCCGTCTCGGCGGTGGTTCCGGCTACCGTAACGGTCCCTGCGCGCGCGCTATTCCCGCGAGCGCCGCATATTTTGGAACCGTTCGCCGCCGGGCGTGGTCGAAGGTACGACGGGCGTCTGCTGCCCCGTCGCGGGCCGCCATAACACCTGACGTTATGGGGTTTTGACATTGGTCGCACAGCGGGCGGGGCGGGATAGTGAAGCCACGGCCGGGTCCTCCGCAAGCCGTCAGCTCCTGGGGAGCGGTGGCCCGTCCCGTGCCGGTCGCGGGGCTCCGGGACCGGTACAGCCACCCCCCACGCAAGTCTCCAGCGGCCGACAGCCGTGGTCTCACGCCTGTCGGCCGCTGGGCCCACCACCCGCCGCCGACCGCACGCCCCGCGCCGACCCCCCGCACGCCGGTCCGACCCCGGGCTCCGTCCCGCCCCCGGGCCCGGTGCGTCCCTCGGCGCCTCGGCGGCCCCGGGCGCCGGCTACTCCAGGTTCGTCGCGCGCCGCCGCCCGGCGAACCCCTCCTCCGCCGCCGTGACCAGCGCCTTCTGACGGGCGGCGAGCCGCCCCGGGGAGCGCCAGGCCAGCACGTGGCGGACCCGGATCGGGTCGCCGGTCAGCCGCTTGGCGGCCATGCCCTCGCGCATCCGCACCCCGCCCTGGGCGAGGGCTATCGCGGCCCCCTGGATGACCAGGTCGAACGCGGTTCCGGCGTCGACGATGTCGTGGTCGATACGGGGCGTGAACCCGGCCGCCACACAGGTGGCGATGAACGCCGCGCGGTCGCCGCCGTCGCGTTCCAGGGGTGACATGGTCCAGCTCTCGTCGGCCAGGTCCGCGAGGTCCACACGCTCCTCGCCGGCCAGGGGGTGCCCGTTCGGGAGCAGGACCAGGGCGGGCTCGACGCCGATCACCGCGTGCGTGACGCCGGCCTGCGGCTTGGACTCGTAGCCGAAGACGTCGGTGACGGCGGCGACGTCGAGCTGGTCGCTGGCGAGGCGGTCCAACGCCCAGGAGGCGGAGGGGAACTGGTGCGAGACCACGGGCGCGTCGATCAGCGCGGACAGCTTGGTGGCCAGATGCGAGAAGACCGGGCCGGGCGAGCCGCCGAGCCGTACCGTCGCGGTCTCGACGGCCGCGATGCGCTTGCTCTCGCGGATACGGTCGGCGCTGGCGACGGCGTTGCGCGCGTGCGCGAGCACCTCGTCCCCGAAGCGCGTCGGCCGTACGCCGGTGACCTCGCGGACGAACACCGGCCGCCCCAGCGCCGACTCGATGCGCTTGAGCTGGGTGGAGACCGCGGGCTGGGACAGCAGGAGGAGGGCAGCGGCCCTGGTCAAGCTGCCGGCATCCGCGATCGTCACCAGCAGGCGCAGGTGCCGCAACTCCAGTTCCATAGGTCCCGCAACCTATCGCTCTTCCACGCCACCGAGAAGGAGTCCCGCACGGCACTCCGTGCCACGCCGTTCGTGCGCACACTCCACCCGCCCCGCCACGCGCGTCCCGCCGCCCCCACGCACCCGCGGGCCCACGTCCGGCCCGGGCGCCGGTGCCCCACGTGCCCGCGCCCGCCACCCACCGCGCCGTGGTCGCGATGGTGACCGGCAGGGGTGCATCCGGGAATTCCCCGTGCGAAGCGGAAAGTGCGCGGCGCCTGTCCAGACGTCTCCAGTCGAGAAGCGGGCGGGCCGTTCCCGCGCCCCGTACGGGCGGCGGGCCCGGTCCCTTTTCCGCGTCTCATTCCGCGTCACCGTCCGATGGGGGTGGAGCGCCTCGGCGGCGCTCTTCCTCGGGCCTCTCCCCCGGTGTGCGGTTCGCGTTTCCCCCGCGCTGTCGGAAGTCGCTCACCGCGTCGTGAGGTGGGAAATGCGACAGGCCCACGAGGAATGCCGGAAAGGGAAATCCCGAGGGCGGGAGAGGCGGATTCCGGTCGGATGGTCACGGGAGAGCGTGGCGGCATGCGGAAGGGAAGTGGGCGGCGGGGAAAAGGCGACCGATGTCGGCCGGTCGCCGAACAGGCCGACCATTCGACGCGCCCCGCCGGGGAATCGCCCCACCCGGGCCGGACGGACCCCGCGCCCGGCCCACGGGCCCCGTGCCGACCTATGGAGGCCGCCCCGCGCCGGCGTACGACCGGCCCGCCCCTGACGGGACCCGGCCCCGTGCCCCGCGTCCGGCCCCTCCCGGGTGCGCCCGCCACCCCGGGGGCCTGGCGCTCCGTTACGGGTCTCGGCGGGTCTGCGGGCGGCCCAGGAGTTCGGCCAGGCCACGGCGGGTGGCGACCAGGACGACGCGGTCGGTGGGGCGCAGCTCGTACTCCGGGTCCAGGTCCCACACCAGGTGGCGGGCCACGTCGCCGGGCGATCGGGGCGCGCCGAGGTCGGCCGCGCGCTCGCCGGGCTCGGAGGTGTCCAGGGCGAGCACCCGCCACGCGCCGGCCCGGAACGCCCGCGCGACGGTGCGGCCGGCCAGCTGCGGATGGCCCGCCACCTCGACGGCGGCCACCAGCAGCACCTTGCGTTCCACCGAGAAGGCGCCCAGGACCTGGCGGCCCATCATGGCGCCGGCGAAGGCGGGCGCGGCCAGCGAGGAGACGCTGCGGCTGCGGGTGAGGGCGTGCGGGTGGGCGGCTCGCAGGGTGCGGTAGACGGCGGTGGCGAAGTCGTCGTCGTACAGGCGCAGGGCCACCCGGACGTCGGGGTGGACCGAGCGGGCGTACAGCGCGGCCTCCAGGTTGGTGATGTCCACGCTGGTCAGGGCCAGTAGCGCGTGCGCGCGGTGGATCTTGGCGGCTTCCAGGACGCCCTCCTGCGTGACGTCGCCCAGCACCGTGGGCACCCGCAGCCTGCGGGCCAGGGCGATGCCACGGGCCTGCGGGTCGTTCTCCACGCACACCACCGGGATGTCGAGCTCGCGCAGGCGGACCAGCACCCGGGTGCCGATCTTGCCGAGTCCCAGGAGCACCACGTGCCCCGACAGGCCGCGCGGTGGGCGGCGGAGGGCGGAGGCCGTACGGAAGGTGCCGAACGCCTCCAGCGCGGCGGCGACCATCACCGGCAGCAGCATCAACCCGATGAGCCCGGAGACGAGTTGCGTCGCCTGGCGGCTGGTGGGCTCCCCCACGGCCGGGTCGCCCATGGCGAACAGGTCGAGCAACGTCAGGTAGGCGGCGTGCAGCGGGTGGTCGCCGGTGGTCAGCCAGGAGGCCACGGCCAGCGCGAGCACCGCGGCGCACACGCCGGCGATCGACCAGCGCAGCCGGGTGGGCAGCAGGGACGTCAGCGGCGCCCAGTGGGGGCCGAAGCGGCGCGCGGCGGGCGCGGGGACGTCGTGCGAGACGGCCTCCAGGACCAGCGCGCGCCGGCCGTCGGCGTCGTGGACGGCGTCCTCGTCGGGGAGGAGTCGCGGGCCCTCGGCGCCGCTGCTGTCGGAGCCCTCGGCGCCGGCCGGGTCGCCCACGGTCGAGGAGAGCAGCGCGAGGACGCCGAGCCCGGGGTCGGCGACCTGGCCGCTGGGTGCCGGGGCGCGCTCGACCACGCGCAGCATCAGCCCGTCGGCCTGGACGACCTTGCTGGTTCCGGCGATGGCGGTGACGGCCAGCGCGGGGGCCGCGGTGTCGGCGTCGGACAGGACGGTGGTGATCGCCTCCGGCGCGGCCCCGCCCGCTGGGCCGTCGGGCGGGGCGGCGACGGCGGCGGCCTGGTCGAGGAGTTCCTCCAGGCGCTGGCCGAGCTTGCGGTTGTAGAGCCGGATGACCAGGCGCAACCGGGGGCTGAGGCGGCGGGCGACGAGGGCGGCCCGGATGTTGGTCTCGTCGTCGTCGTGGACCAGGGCGAGGGCGGCGGCCCGTTCCACCCCCGCCAGGGCGAGCGCGGCCTCGTCGGGTTCCGCCGCCTCCAGCACGGTGGGGCCGGCGCTCGCGTTCGCGGGGTCGGCGCCGCCCACGGTCGCACGGGCCATCGCGGCGCTCACGCGCCCGAACAGCGCCGTCGCGCGACCGACGGCGCGCCCCCGCGCGCGCTGCCCGGCGACTTCCTGCGCGGGCGGCACCACGAGGGTGACGCGTTCGCCGTAGACGCCGCGCAACTCGGCGGCGAGCCGGTGGGCCAGGGCGTCGTCACCGGACACGATCATGTGTCCGGTCAGCGGGGCGGGCGGATCGGCCTGGGGGGTCAGGGAGAGCGAAGACACATCTGTAGAGAGTCCCGTGCCGCGATGTCAGTTCCCCGCGCGCCCGTGCCGCGCGCCCCGCGCCGGGTCCCCGCCCGCGCGGGGTGTGCGCCCGGCCGGGTGGGCGGGGCCCCGGTCGGCCCGTGGTGTCCCGGGCGTGTCAAGGCGATGCATTCATCGGGCAATTGGTCGGCCCGTGCGGTACGCGGCGTGGGGTGGGCCATGGCGTTCGGTGGGCGTCCGGCGGGTGGTTGGGCCGTGTTGGTGTGGTCTCTTTCGCGGCCCTCTCGGAGTGGTTCCGTGGCACAATGCGCAGGGCCGTCGCCGCCAGCGCTGATCGGTGTGGGGAATTACCGCACGGGTGGCGGCAATTGACCGTGCGAGGCGAAACGGGGGGCCTTGTTCCGTTCGGCTCGCGAGACGCTCGCGGGTATGTCCGGTCGTACGCGCACACGGGGCGCCGCGATGTCGGCCCTTTCGTTTTCACCCCCTGCTGTTCCGCCGGTTCGACCTCATTCGCACCGCGTTCATATCGTCATCGTTCATGTGCTAGGAGCACCGCATGCCTCTCGACACCTCTTACGTCGGACGGGTTTATCCGCCCACTGAGCCCTATGAGGTGGGCCGCGAGAAGATTCGCGAGTTCGCGGCGGCCGTGGGGGACGCGAACCCCGTCTTCGTGGACCCCGGGGCGGCGCGGGAGCACGGGCACGCCGACGTGATCGCCCCGCCGACGTTCATCTTCACGCTGGCGCAGCGGGCCACCGACCAGGTGGTGCACGACCCGGAACTCGGCCTCGACTACGACCGCGTGGTCCACCGCGACCAGCGCTTCGAGTACAGCCGGCCCATCCACGCGGGCGACCGGCTGACGGTGGTCGTGCACGTGGACGGCATCAAGGCGCTGGCCGGCAACGACGTGGTGGACCTGCGGGGCGAGGTGGGCACCGACGAGGGTGAGCACGTGGTCACCGTCTATCTGACGCTGGTCTCACGGGCCGCGGCCTGAGCGGGGCGGGGCCTGAGCGGGGCGGGGCCCGCGCGAGGGCGCCCGCCACCGGGGCGGGCGCCGCGCGCGGCCGGCCACCCGGGCGGGGGGGGGCCGCCCAGCTGGCGGACCCCCCCCCCCCGCGCCCCGCGCCGGCGGGGGCGGATACACAAAAACAAG